>NZ_CALLYO010000390.1 GCF_937858865.1 uncultured Amaricoccus sp.
TGGCCGTCATGCTCCGCCGCACCGTTCTCGGCCGCAGCATCTATGCCGTCGGCGGCAACCCGGTCGCCTCGAACTCGGCGGGGATCCGCGTCGACCGCATCAAGATCACCGTCTTCACCATCGCGGGCTTCCTCGCCGGGGTTGCCGGCTACCTGCTCGCCTCCTGGCAGATGGCGGTCACCTCCAACCAGGGGTCGAGCTATCTGCTCTACGCGATCGCCGCGCCGATCATCGGCGGCGTCTCGGTCTTCGGCGGGCGCGGCAACGTGCTCGGCGTCCTCGGCGGCGTGCTGCTGCTCACCGTGATCCAGGTCGGCCTCGCCATCATCTCGGTGCCTTCCTTCTACGTCGGCATGATCGGCGGCGTGATGATCTTCATCGCCGTGGCGATCGACGCGATCCGCGTCCGCTACTTCAGCTGACCCCGAGAGAAGAATGTCGCAGACGCTGCCCTCCGCGGCCGAGGCCTGCCTCGCCGACCTCGCCGCCCACCTCCCGCCCGCGGCGCTGCTGACCGGGGCGGACGTGCCCGCGCGCAATCTGCAGGACGCGAGCTTCCTGCCGCCGGTCCGCCCGCTCGCGCTCGTCCGCCCCGACAGCGCCAAAGGCGTCGCCGAGGCGATGCGCATCTGCGCCGGCCACCGCATCCCGGTCGTCCCCCAGGGCGGCCTGACCGGCCTCGCCGGCGGCGCCCGGCCGATCGAGGGCGCCGTCGCCCTCTCCCTCGAGCGTTTCTCCGGCATCGAGGAAATCGACCCCGACTCCGCCACCGTCACCGTCCGCGCCGGAACCCCGCTCGAGGCCATCCAGCGCGCCGCCGACGACGCCGGCTTCTTCGTCGCGCTGGATCTCGGCGCCCGCGGCTCCTGCCAGATCGGCGGCAACCTCGCCACCAATGCCGGCGGCAACCGCGTGATCCGCTACGGCATGGCGCGCGAGATGGTCCTCGGCCTCGAGTACGTGCTCCCGACGGCACGCTCGTCACCGGCCTCAACAAGATGCTGAAGAACAACGCCGGCTTCGACCTCAAGCAGCTCTTCCTCGGCTCGGAGGGAACGCTCGGCATCATCACTCGCGCGGTGCTGCGGCTCCACCCAAAGCCCGGCTGCACCCATGTCGCCGTCTGCGGCCTCGCGAGCTACGCCCACGTCACCGACCTCCTCTCCCGCGCCCGCCGCGGCCTCGGGCCGATGCTCTCGGCCTTCGAGGTCATGTGGCCGGACTACTGGCACGCGGCGACCGTCACCGTGAAGGGCGTGCGCCCGCCCATCAGCGGCCAGCACGCATTCTACATCCTCGTGGAGATGCAGGGCATGGACGCGGAGATAGATGGCCCCCGCTTCGAGCACTGGATCGAAGCGGCGTTCAAGGACGGCACCATCGAGGACGCGGCGATCGCGCAGAGCGTGGCCGACATGGCGGCCTTCTGGCGCACGCGCGACGCGGCCGGCGAGTTCGCCACCTTCCTCGGCCCGCACGTCGCCTATGACGTCGGCTTGCCCGTGCGAGAAATGGACAACTTCGCC
>NZ_CALLYO010000391.1 GCF_937858865.1 uncultured Amaricoccus sp.
GGGGTGCAGGCGCTGGTGCACGTCGGGGCGCACGGCACGCTCGAATGGCTGCCGGGCAAGACCGTGGCGCTCGGAGAGGACTGCTTCCCGGAGGTGGTCGCCGGGGCGCTGCCGGTCGTCTATCCGTTCATCGTCTCGAACCCCGGCGAGGCGGCGCAGGCGAAGCGGCGGATCGGCGCGGTGACGCTCGGCCACCTGACGCCGCCGCTGACCGGGGCCGGGCTGACCGGGGCGCAGCGGGAGCTGGAGCGGCTGGTCGACGAATACGCCCAGGCCGACGGGCTCGACCGGCGCCGGCGCGACCGGCTGGCGAGGCTCATCGTCGGGACGGCGCGCGAGACCGGGCTCGCCGTCGAGGCGGGGGTCGGCGCGGGCGACGACCCGGAGGCGGCGCTCCTGCGCATCGACGCCTGGCTCTGCGACCTCAAGGACTTCGCGATCAAGGACGGGCTGCACGTCTACGGCCGGAGCGGGCCCGGCGATCCGCCGGAGCGCACCGTCTCGGCGGCGGCCGAGCGGGCGGCGCTGCTGGCGGCGCTCGACGGGCGCTTCGTGGCGCCGGGGCCGTCGGGGACGCCGGAGCGCGGGCGGCGCGACGTGCTGCCGACCGGCCGCAACCTCTTCGCCGCCGACCCGCGCACGCTGCCGACGCCGACGGCCTTCGCCCTCGGCAAGGTGGCGGCGGACGAGACGCTGCGCCGCTTCGTGCAGGAGCACGGCGACTGGCCGCGTTCGCTCGTCATCGACCTCTGGGGCAGCGCCAGCCTCCGGACCGGGGGCGAGGCGATCGCCCAGGGGCTGGCGCTCATGGGCTGCCGGCCGGTCTGGGACAGGGGCACGGCGCGCGTCACCGGCATCGAGGTCCTGCCGCCGGCGGCGGTCGGGCGGCCGCGGGTCGATGTCACCTGGCGGATCTCCGGCCTCTTCCGCGACATGTTCGAGGCGCAGATCGCGCTCCTCGACGCCGCGGTCGCCGCGGTGGCGGCGCGCGAGGAGAGCGCGGCCGACAATCCGCTGGTGGCGGCAGGACCCCGGCCGAGGCGGATCTTCGGCTCGGCGCCCGGCACGTACGGCGGCGGGCCGGAGGAGCTGCTCCAGGACGGCCGCTGGGAGCGGCGGGACGAGCTCGGCGCGGCCTATCTCGCCGCCGGCTCGCACGCCTTCGGCGGGGAGCGCGGCACGGGCGAGGCGGCGGACGGCGCCTTCGCCGA
>NZ_CALLYO010000392.1 GCF_937858865.1 uncultured Amaricoccus sp.
GGCGGCAGGCGGACCGAGCCGTCCGCCTCCTGGCCGTTCTCGAGGACCGCGATCAGCGTGCGCCCGACCGCGAGGCCCGAGCCGTTCAGCGTATGGACGAACTCCGGCCGCGCGCCCTCGCCGCGGCGGAAGCGGGCGTTCATCCGCCGGGCCTGGAAGTCGCCGCAGACCGAGACCGACGAGATCTCGCGATAGGTCCCCTGGCCGGGCAGCCAGACCTCGAGGTCGTGCGTGCGCCGGGCGCCGAAGCCCATGTCGCCGGTCGAGAGCACCACGGTGCGATAGGGAAGCTCGAGGGATTCCAGGATGTTCTGCGCGCATTCCGTCATGCGTTCGAGCTCGGCGCTGCTGTCCTCGGGCCGGGTGATCGAGACCATCTCCACCTTCTCGAACTGGTGCTGGCGCAGCATCCCGGCGGTGTCCTTGCCGGCGGAGCCCGCCTCGGAGCGGAAGCACTGGGTGTGGGCGGTCATGCGGATCGGGAGCTCCGCCTCGTCGAGGATCTGCCCGGCGACGAGGTTGGTGAGCGTGACCTCGGAGGTCGGGATCAGCCACCAGCCGTTGGTGGTGCGGTAGCTGTCCTCGGCGAACTTCGGCAGCTGGCCGGTGCCGAGCATCGCCTCGTCGCGCACCAGGACCGGGGTCCAGACCTCGGTGAGGCCGTGCTTCTCGGTGTGGGTGTCGAGCATGAACTGGGCGAGCGCCCGGTGCAGGCGGATCATCGCCCCCCTCATCACCACGAAGCGGGCGCCGGAGAGCCGCCCCGCCGCCTCGAAGTCGAGCCCGGCCTTGGCGGCCGGAATCTGGTAGTGCTCGAGCGGCGGGAAGGAGAAGTCCCGCGGGGTGCCCCAGCGGTGGATCTCGACGTTGGCCGTTTCGTCGGGGCCGTCCGGCACGTCGGGAAGGGGCTGGTTGGGGATGGTGAGCAGGAGGTCGCGCAGGCGCTGGTCGGCCTCGCCCGCCTCGGCCTCGAGGCGGGCGATCTCGTCCTTCTTGTCGGCGACGAGCGTGCGTAGGCGCTCGAACTCGGCCTCGTCGCCGCGCGCCCTGGCGGCGCCGACGGCCTTGCTGGCGGCGTTGCGGTCGGCGAGCGCGGTCTCGGCGGCGGCGATGCGGGCGCGGCGGGCCTCGTCGAGGGCGAGGATCTCGGGCGAGGCCGGCGGCAGGCCGCGGCGGGCGAGGGAGGCGTCGAAGGCGGCGGGGGCGTCGCGGATCAGGCGGATATCGTGCATATGGGCCTCGCAAGCGTGCGGGCGGAGTTATGGACGACAAGGGGCCGGAAGGAAAGGGATTCCGCCCGGCTGGAAGGTGGCTGGAATCGGGCTGGAATCCGGCCAGCTTTTTCGGCTCGCCGCCTCAGAGCGGCACGCCGTCGGCGAGGTCCCGGAGGAGCTCGGCGCTGGCGCGGAGGGCGGCGTGCTCGGCGGGGTCGAGCTCGGGCAGGAGGTCGGCGAGGACGCCGGCGCGGCCGACGACGCGCGGGACCGAGAGGGCGACGTCGGTGACGCCCTCGATCTCGGGGGTGGCGATCGAGACGGAGAAGACGGCGCGCTCGTCGCGGGCGATGGCGGAGGCGACGCGGGCGAGGCCGGCGCCGATGCCGTACCAGGTGGCGCCCTTGCCCTCGATGATGGTGTAGGCGGCGCGGCGGACGCCGGCGTCGATCGTCTCGCGGACGGCGGCGGTGATCGGGGCGCCGACCTGGGCGGCGAAGGAGGCGAGCGCCACGCCGCCGGCGCGGGCGGAGGACCAGGCGAGGACCTCGCTGTCGCCATGCTCGCCGAGGACGTAGGCGTGCACCGACTGCGGGGCGATGCCGAGATACTGGCCGAGGAGCCAGCGGAAGCGCGCCGTGTCGAGGATGGTGCCGGAGCCGATGACGCGCGCGGGCGGCAGGCCGGAGAGGCGGGTCGCCACCTGGGTCATGACGTCGACGGGGTTGGAGGCGACGAGGAGGATGGCGTCGGGGGCGGCGTCGAGGATGCGGGTGATGACGGCGCGGAAGACCTCGGCGTTGCGGCCGAGGAGGTCGAGGCGGGTCTCGCCCGGCTCCTGCGGCACGCCGGCGGCGATGATGACGATGCCCGCCCCGGCAAGGTCGCGCCAGTCGCCGGCGGCGACGCGGGTCGCCGAGGCGAAGGGGACGGCGTGGGCGATGTCCTCGGCCTGGGCGCGGGCGAGCGCCGGGTCGTGGTCGAGCAGGATGATCTCGGTGGCGGTTCCGGTGAGGGCCATGGCGTAGGCCGTGGCGCTGCCCACCTGGCCGGTTCCGACGACGCCGATCTTCATTGCTTCGCTCCCGGAAACAGTGCGTGGCCGCGCGGCGGCTGGTTGCCGGCGGTGCCGTCACGATATGATGGCGGAACCATCCTGTGGAGATGCGCCCATGTCCTTTCGTCCCGTCGTGTCGCAGAGCCGCGCCCAGCCCACCCTGGAGGGGGCGGGCGTCCACCTGCACCGGGTCTTCGGCTTCGGGGATCCGGGGGAGAGCGATCCCTTCCTGCTGCTCGACGACTTCCGCAACGACGATCCGGCCGCCTATGCCGCGGGCTTTCCCTGGCATCCGCACCGCGGGATCGAGACGATCACCTACGTCCTCGACGGGTCGGTGGAACATTCCGACTCGCTCGGCAACCGCGGCGTGCTCGGGCCGGGGTCGGTGCAGTGGATGACCGCGGGTTCGGGGATCCTGCACCAGGAGATGCCGCGCGGTGCCGCCTCCGGGCGGATGCACGGCTTCCAGCTCTGGGCCAACCTGCCCTCGTCGCTGAAGATGACGAGCCCGCGCTACCAGGACATCCAGGGTAGCGACATCACCGAGGTCGTGGATGACGACGGGACGGTGGTGAAGATCATCATCGGCAGCTTCTGGGGCCGGAAGGGTCCGGTGGACGGGATCGCGGCCGAGCCGCTCTATCTCGACGTCGCCGTGCCGGCGGGGGTGAGGAAAACGCTGCCGGTCGACACCCGCGCCAACGCCTTCGCCTATGTCTTCCAGGGCTCGGGCCGCTTCCGCGACGCCGCGGCGCCCGAGGGCGTGCGGGTGGAGAAGGAGTTCCAGGGCCAGGAGCTCAACATCCGCGACCTCTCCGGCAACCGGACGCTGGTGCGCTTCGGTTCGGGCGACGAGGTGACGGTGCAGGCGGGGCCGGAGGGGGTGCGGTTCCTCCTCGTCGCCGGCCGGCCGCTGAAGGAACCCGTCGCCTGGCACGGCCCGATCGTGATGAACACCCGCGACGAGCTGGTGCAGGCGATGCGCGAGCTGCAGAACGGCACCTTCATCAAGGCCTCGGCCTGAGCGCCGACCTGCAGGGGAATCGCATTTGAAGAATAGGGGTTCCATGTTGGTTTGATCTGGATTC
>NZ_CALLYO010000393.1 GCF_937858865.1 uncultured Amaricoccus sp.
GGGACCGACATCGACCCCGCCGCCCTCGCCGTCGCGGCGGAGAACGCCGCAAGGCTCGGGCTGGCCGAGCAGGCGGAGTTCCGCCGCCTCGACTGGACGGAGGGCCTCGCCGGCCGCTTCGACCTCGTCGTCTCCAACCCGCCCTACATCCCCGCCGCCGAGGTGGAGACGCTCGCGCCCGACGTGCGCGACTGGGAGCCGCGGCACGCGCTCACCGCCGGACCGACCGGCCTCGAGGCCTACCGGCGCATCGCAGCCGGCCTCGGCGCGGTGCTGGCGCCGGGCGGGCGGGCGCTCCTCGAGGTGGGCGCCGGGCAGGGCGCGGCCGTCGCCGCGCTCTTCCCGGGTGCCGTCGTCCACCCCGATCTGGACGGCCGCGACCGGGTCGTGGCGATATGCGGCTAATTGCTGCGGGTTTTTCGCTTGTCAGCGCCGCGCGAATGCTTATATCCTTTTATTGATCCCGCCACGATGTCCCAATTCCATCCGTGTGACGCCGGCGGGATCCGATACGTGCACTGACACACCCGGGGCGACGGACGGCTGCCGATGCGGCGGCGTGAAGCGCGTCCCCACAGCCACAATGGCGGAACTTCGCACCATATGAGACCATCGAACAAGCAGCGTTCCCGGAACAAGCCGGGCGGCAACGGCGGCCAGCACCAGCAGCGGCGCCCCAGCATGGGCAACATCATCAACCGCGTCTTCGAGAGCGCGGGGCCCGACGGCAAGGTGCGCGGCACGCCGCAGCAGATCATCGACAAGTACCAGCTGCTCGCCCGCGACGCCCAGCTCGCCGGCGACCGGGTGGCGGCGGAGAACTATCTCCAGCATGCCGAGCACTACAGCCGCCTGCTCGGCGACGCCCAGCGCCAGCAGCAGGAGGCCCGCTTCAACCAGGAGCGCGAGGAGAGCCAGCGCGCCGAGGAAGGCCAGCGCGAGGAGAACCGGCCGCAGCGCTTCGACGAGGGCTTCGAGCCGCAGCGCCGGCAGCCGGCGATGGCCCAGTCCGACGCCTCCGGGCTCGCGATGATCGAGCCCGACGATTCCTTCGACCTCGCCGGCCCGATCGAGACCCCCGAGGGGCGCCGGTCCGCGCCGCTCGAGCCCGTCCCCGCGGCGCCCCATTCAAGGTCGGAGCCGAGACCCGAGTCGAGATCCGAGTCGCGGCCCGCGCCGAGGCCCCAGCCGAGGCCCGAGCCCGAGCTCCGGCCCGAGCCGCACGCCAACGGCACCAGCGCCGCCGAGGCCCCAGCCGTCGCCGTGGGCGAGGAGCGGGTGGAGCTCGCCGAGCCGCAGGCGCAGCCCGCCAAGCGGCCGCGCCAACGCCGGCGCTCGAAGCCGGCCGAGGCGCCGGTCGAGGCGGCCCCGCAGGCCGACTGAGCCTCAGCGGGCGTCGACCAGCCGGGCGAGCCGGCAGAAGGCCTCGAGCGGGACCTGCTCCGCGCGCTCGGTCGGCGCGATTCCGGCCTCCGCCAGAAGCGCCGGCAGGTCCGGGCCGAGCGGCTTCAGGCTCGCGCGCAGCATCTTGCGCCGCTGGCCGAAGGCGAGCGCCACCACGCGCGACAGCGTCGCCGCGTTCGCGGGGAAACGCGGCGCCTCCAGCCGCTCCAGATGCACCACCGCGCTCGCCACCTTCGGCGGCGGCGTGAAGGCCCGGGCCGGCAGCTCGAAGGCGATCTTCGGCTCGGTCCGCCACTGCGCGAGGATCGAGAGCCGTCCGTAGGCCTTGCTGCCCGGCGCCGCCACGATCCGCTCGGCCACCTCCTTCTGGAACATGAGGGTGAGGCTCTGCCAGAAGGGCGGCCAGTCGGGCGGGGTCAGCCAGCGCACCAGCAGTTCGGTGCCGACGTTGTAGGGCAGGTTCGCCACCACCCGCACCGGCGGCGTGAGATGCGGCAGCGGATCGAGCGCCAGCGCGTCGCCCTCGAGCACGGTCAGCCGGCCCGGCCAGGCGGCGGCGATCTCGGCCAGCGCCGGCAGGCAGCGCCGGTCGCGCTCGACCGCGACGACATGCCGCGCCCCCTCGGCGAGCAGCGCGCGGGTCAGGCCGCCGGGACCGGGGCCGATCTCCAGCACGTCGCAGGCGGTCAGGTCGCCGGCGCGGCGGGCGATCCTGGCGGTGAGGTTGAGGTCGAGGAGAAAGTTCTGCCCGAGCGTCTTGCGCGCCGAGAGGCCATGCGCGGCGATGACCTCGCGAAGCGGCGGGAGGGGGTCCGGGCTCACCGCTCGACGATGATGGCGTCGCCGAGCAGCTCCTGCAGATAGCCCTGGCCGAAGCTCAGGATCCGCTCGCTGAACAGCCGCTGGCGCAGCTGCTCGCGCACCTCGGGATCGTTCGCGTCGATCGGCTGCGGCGGCACCTGCCTGATCGAGACGAGCTTGATGATCGCGACCCCGCCGGAGATCGGGATCGGCCGGGTGACCTGGCCCGGGCGCAGCAGCAGCACCTCCGAGCGGAAGGCCGGCGGCAGGTTGGTCGCGGCCACCGGTTCGAGCAGGCCGCCGTTCTCGGCCGAGGCGCTGCGGCTGTATTCGGCGGCGAGCGCGGCGAAGCTCGCGCCGCCCGCGAGCTGGCGGTAGAGCCGCTCGGCCAGCGCGTCGGTCTCGGGCGGGCCGAGCTCGGCGTAGGGAAGGGCGATTTCGGCCAGCGTCAGCACCTCCTGCGGCGTCCGCGAGGCGATCTCGAGTGCGGCGTCGAGGTCGGCCTCGGTCGGGCTCGCCCGGGCGCGGAAGCGCGTGCCGATCACGTCGCGCCAGAGCAGTCCCGACTCGACGAAGTCGTCCATGGTCTGCTGGTCGATGCCGCGCGCGTCGAGCGCGAGCTGCACGTCGTCCATGGTCAGCCCGCGGCCGGCGGCAAACTCCTCGATGCCGGCCTCGATCGCCCCCTCGGGCAGTTCGATCTGCATCTCCTCGGCCGCCTGCAGCTTCACCCGGTCCTCGGTCAGCTGCTGGACGGCGAGCTTGCGCAGGTCGCCGTTCGCCCCGAGCGCCTCGAGCAGCCTCATCCGCTGGTCGATGTCGTAGTTGGTGATCACCCCGTTGTTGACCATGATCGCCGGCGCGAAGGGGTTCTGCGCCAGGGCGGGGCCCGCCCCGGGGCCCGCCAGGGCAAGCGTCGCGACGACCAGCAGCAACCTCAGCATCCCAACTCCCTCTCGGCCATCGACAGCGCGCCTCAGGTTCCGCGCATGCAGACGCGCGCCGGCCAGTCTTCCTGCCCCTTCTCGCCGATGCCGGCCAGCCGGAGGCTGAAGCCGATCGAGGTCGAGGGCGGCACGTTATCCGATGAGGTGTAGCGGCGCGAGACGGAAAGGTCGAACTCGGCGCACTCGTTGCCATAGGTGATCCCCGCCCCGGCGCGCAGGTTGGAGTGGGAGGCGACGTCGTAGCGCCAGAGGCCGCGCAGCTCCCAGTTCGGGCGGACGCGGTAGCGGGCGTCGAGCGAGATCTCGCTCGTCTCGGGTTGCGGGCCGAACTCGGGGTCGCTGTCGTTCTCGGCCAGGTAGACGTAGGCCGCGCGCAGCGCGCCGAACTCGCCGTCGTAGGCGAGCGCGAACTCGTTGCGGCGGAAGCCGAGGCCGGTGTCGAAGAGCGCGCGGTTGATCGCGGTCAGCCCCCAGGCGAAGTCGACCGAGACGGCGGCCACATAGTCCGACCAGCGGCCGTCGAGGCCGGTGCCGGCGGCGAACTCGTCGACCGGATCGGCGCGCAGGACGCGCCCGAGGGTGAAGCCGGCCGACCAGCCGGCCGGATCCTGCCGGGTGTAGCTGATGCCGAGGTTGGCGCGGAGCCCGGTCTCCAGCCGGTCGAGCCCGGGGAAGCGGCTGAGGCCGAAGAGGTTCGTCTCGTCGAACTCGGGCAGGCGCGAATCCTCGTTCGGGATCTCGTCCTGGTCCTGCAGGGCGCGCGAATAGGCGACCTGCACGATCGGCTCGATGACGTGGGCGGCCGCGCCGGTCTGGCGCATCCAGGGCCAGCGCAGCTCGGCCGCGACGAGCGGTGCCGCCTGCAGCTCGAGCCCGTCGCCGATGCCGGGGTTGTCCCAGATCTGGTAGGCGTTGACCATCGCCTCGGCGATGCCCGAGGCGCGGATGCCGTGCGGCAGGCTCAGGTCGCGCTGCCAGTCGATCTCGCCGCCGGCGCGGAAGCTGTTGCCGCCCGCTTCGCGCAGCACGCCGAGCGAATTGAGCGACAGGCCGAGCCGTCCCGTCTCGCCCGGATAGCCGCGCAGCCGCCGGTAGGAGAAGCGCGGCAGCACGAAGGGCACGACCGCGGCATCGTCCACGTCGGCCAGGCTCTGGAAGGCGACGGTGCCGAGCTCGACATATTCCTCCGCCCGGCTGCGGCGGATGCGGGCGAAGCTGGTGAGCAGGTCGGTGTCGGAATAGTCGAACTGGGTGAGGAAGCTGTCGTCGGAGGCCGCCGCGAGGTCGAAGTCGGCGACGAAGTCGCGCGGCAGCGCGAAGTCGCCGGTGGTGTGGAAGGCGCCGCGCCCGAAGCCGCCGCCGTCCTCGAGCCCGTCGTCGATGGCGACGACGCCCCAGAAGTCGAAGCCGCCGCCGGCGAAGCGCTGCCGGTACTCCCCCTCGATCAGCGCCGCGCCGCCGGTGGTGACGAAGGGCGTCAGCGTCGCGTCGGCCGAGGAGCCGAGCACGTAGTAATAGGGCGTCTTGATGCCGAAGCCGTAGATGTCGGACTGCAGGAAGCGCGGCTCGAGGAAGCCCGAGGCCCGCTCCACTCCCGGCGCCGGGATCGAGAGCCGCGGCAGGAAGCCGACCGGCACCCCGAAGAGCTCGAGCCGGGCGTTCTCGAGGTAGATCCGCCGCTCGAGCTCGTCCTGGGTGATGCGCGAGGCGCGCAACGCCCAGGTCGGCGTCGGGTTCTCGGCGCAGACGGTGCAGGAGCTGGCGATCGTGCTGTAGAGCGTGTCATAGCGCCCGCCGGTGCGGCGGACCTCGGCGGCGGCCATCTGCATCTTGCCGGCGATGAGCAGCCGCGCGCTGGTGATGAGCCCCTCCTCGAGGTCGGGGGTGAGCGTCGCGCTCTCGGCCATCAGCACGCCCCCCGCCGGGTCGGTGAGGAGCAGCCCCCCCTCGGCGCGGACCTCGTTGCGCCCCTCGTCGTAGACGATCCGCTCCGCACGCAGCACCCGGCCCTGATAGAGCACCTCGACGTTGCCCGCCGCCGTCAGGATGCGCGACTCGCGGTCGTAGCTCACCTGGTCGGCGATCAGCCCGACCGGCGCCTCCTGCGCCCGCTGCGGGCCGGCGGGCAGGGCGACGCCGGCTGCGGCCAGCAGGAGCGCCGCGAGCGCCTTCCGCCCGCCCGCCATCAGCCGTCCTCCAGATGCAGGAGCAGGCCGACCGCGAGCAGGATCGCCGCCACCGGCGGCGTCCAGGCCGCGACCATCAGCGGGATCTGCCCGCGCCCGCCGAGCGACTCGGCGAAGTCCTTGAGGAAGTAGAGCGCGAAGCCGGCGAGCACGGCGAGCAGGATCATCACCCCGGTCTGCCCGAAGCGGGTGGGGCGGAGCGCGAAGGCCGCCCCGATCAGCACCATGGCGGCGAAGAGCGCCGGCTTGGCCAGCTCGCTCTGCAGGAAGAGCCGGTGGCGCAGCCCCGAAAAACCCGATTCCTCCATCTGTGAGATGAAGCGGCCGAGGTCCCAGAAGCCCACCGTCTCCGGCGGCGCGAAGCTCTCGAGGATCTCCTCGCTCGTCAGCGTCGTCGGCAGGTAGAGATCGCCGCCCGAGGCCGGCGTGCGGTTGAAGCTGCCGTCAGGGTCGAGCCGCCACTCGTAGGCCTCGGAGAGGTTCCAGGCCCCCGGCGTCAGCTTCGCCTCCGGCGCCTGGATGCGGGCGTTGAGCGTGCCGGCGTCGTCGAACCGGTGCATGGTGACGCCGGTCAGCACCGTTCCGTCGGCATTGGTCCGCATCGCCTGGATCACCGTCTGCCCGCCGGGATCGCCCTGCCGCAGCCAGACTCCCTCCTTGGAGAAGGAGAGCAGGCTGTCGCCGTCGCGGCCGAAGTCGTCGACCAGCGCCTGCCCGCGCTTGATCGAGGCGGCGACGAAGGGATTGACCGCCGCGACGAAGCCGACCCCGATCAGCAGCGCCGCGACCACCGGCACCGCGATGAGCCGCAGCGCCGAGATGCCGGCCGCCCGCATCACCACGAGCTCGCTGGTGCGGGCGAAGCGCAGGAAGGTGACGAGGCTCGCGAGCATCAGCACCAGCGGGAAGACCTGGTAGAGGATCTCCGGCGCCTGCAGCAGCGTCACGCGGATCACGTCGCCCGGGTTCGCGCCCGACTCGTCGTAGCGGCGCATGTTCTCGACCGCGGTAAAGAGGATGACGACGAGCGCGATCACCGCGAAGACGCCGAGCACGGCGCGCAGGAAGCTGCGCAGGATGTAGCGCCAGAGCGTCACGCCGCCGGCCCCGCCGCGGCGCCGCGCGCCATGCCCCGCGGCCGCCGCTCGCGGCTGAGCCGCACCAGCAGCACGGCGAGATAGAGAAGGCCGAGCAGCGCCGGCAGGTACATGAGCGGCCAGAGCTCCGCCCGCTCCTGCACCCGCGTCCGGGCGGCGAACATCAGCACCTGCAGGAGCGTCGCGATGGCGATCGCCACCACCACCCGCTTGCCGAAGCCGCTGCGCCGGTAGCCCCCGGCCAGCAGCGTCACCAGCGCGATCATCGGATAGATCGTGGCGAGGAGCGGCATGGTGAGCTTGTAGTGCCCTTCCGACACGAAGTCCGCCCGGTCGTAGCGGCCGGAGGCCAGCATCTCCGGCGTGGGCGAGAGCAGCGCGCGCACCGGATATTCCGACGGGCGCGGCACCCGCGCGCTCTCCTCGCGGATGAGGTCGGAGAGGTCGAAGACGAACTGGTCGAAGCTGACCGCGGTCAGCTGCTCGCCGCTCGCCCCGGCGGTCAGCGCCACCCCCTCCTGCATCACCAGCCGCGCCTCCATGTCCTCGCGCACGAGCAGCGCGCGGCGGGCGGAATAGGTGACCGCCCGCTCCGGGTCGCGCTGGTCATTGAGGAAGATGCCGGCCATCTCCCCCTCGCGGCTCGTGTCGGTGATGAAGAGCGTCAGGCCGGTCAGCGGGTGCAGGAACTGCCGCTCGACGATGAGCGCGTTGGCGAGGTCGGAGCGGATCTCGCGCGTGCGGTCGGCGAGGATCGCGCCGGACCGCGGCACGAGGACGGTGAGCACGATCGCCATGGCGAGCCCGATCAGCAGCCCGAAGAGCGCGACCGACCGGAGCATCGCCGCCGGCCCGAGCCCCGCGCCCATCATCACGATGAGCTCGCTGTCGGTATAGAGCTTGTTGAGCGCGTAGAGCGCCGCGCCCATGCCCGCGAGCGGCAGCACGATGACGAAGACCTGCGGCAGCACGAGCAGCGAGAACTCGAGGAAGATGGTTGCGTTCTGGCCGCTCGCGATCACCGTGTCGATCAGGCGCACCGCCTGCGTCAGCCAGATGACGCCGGTGAAGATGAGAACGAAGAAGCCGAGCGCCGCCACCAGCTGCCGCAGGATGTAGCGATCCAGTTGCGTCACGCTCGCCTCCGCGCGGTCTGCCGCCGCTGTCTGGTCAAGGCCCGGCAAAGACGCTAGGCCTTGGCGTCTGGCCCAATCTAAGGGAGAGCCCCGTGACCGCGCCACTGCAAACCGCCTTCGTCGCCGCGGAGCCGGAGAAAATCGCCCGGATCCCCGGCCGGCTCGTGGTCTTCGCCGACGAGGCGGGCACCCTCGACCCGCTGGCGCGGCGGGTGGACCGGCTGACGCGCGGCGCGCTCGGGCGGCTCCGGGCCGGCGCGGACTTCGCCCGGGCCAAGGCGGGCAGCGGCCACGTCCTCGCCTGGCCGGGCGGGCTCGCCGCCGAGGCGGTGCAGGTCGTGAAGCTGCCGAAGCGGCCCACGCCGGCCGAGGCGCGCCTCGCCGGGGCGGCGATCGCCGGCTTCAACGCCGGCGCGCCGCTCACCGTCCTCGCCGGCGGCCAGGCGCGGGTGGCCGAGGTGGCCCAGGGGCTCGCGCTCCGCGCCTACGCCTTCGAGACCTACCGCACCCCCGGGAAGGACACCCCCGCGCCCAACCGCTCCGTCGCCTTCCAGGTGCGCGACCCCGAGGCGGCCGCGGCCGCCTTCGCCCCGCTCGCCGCCCAGCTCGACGGGGTCTGCTTCACCCGCGACCTGGTCAGCGAGCCGGCGAACGTGCTTGGTACCGTCGAGTTCGCCCGGCGCCTGCTCGCGCTGAAGGAGCTCGGCATCGAGGTCGAGGTGCTCGACGAGCCCGAGCTCGAGTCGCTCGGCATGCGCACGCTCCTCGCCGTCGGCCAGGGCTCGGAGAGCCCGTCGAAGGTCGTGGTGATGCAGTGGCGCGGCGGCGGCGACGCGGCGCCCGTCGCCCTCGTCGGCAAGGGCGTCGTCTTCGACACCGGCGGCATCTCGATCAAGCCCGGCGCCGGCATGGAGGAGATGACGATGGACATGGGCGGCGCCGCGGTCGTCGCCGGCGTCATGCGCACCCTCGCGCTCCGCAAGGCGCCCGCCAACGTCGTCGGCCTGGTCGGCCTGGTCGAGAACATGCCCGACGGCAAGGCGCAGCGCCCGGGCGACGTGGTGCGCTCGATGAAGGGCGACACCGTCGAGGTCATCAACACCGACGCCGAGGGGCGGCTCGTGCTCGCCGACGTGCTCTGGTACGCGCAGGAGCGCTTCA
Source organism: uncultured Amaricoccus sp. (assembly GCF_937858865.1). Taxonomy (GTDB): domain Bacteria; phylum Pseudomonadota; class Alphaproteobacteria; order Rhodobacterales; family Rhodobacteraceae; genus Amaricoccus. The sequence continues at coordinate 8,733 of NZ_CALLYO010000393.1, forward strand.
AGCCGCGCGCCATGGTCGATCTCGCCACGCTGACCGGCGCCATCATCATCGCCCTCGGCCACGAGATGGCCGGCGTCTTCGCGAACGACGACAAGCTCGCCGACGCCTTCCTCGCCGCCGCGAAGGCGGAGGGCGAGGGCGCCTGGCGGATGCCGCTCGCGCCGGCCTTCGACGAGCTGCTGAAGAGCCGCATCGCCGACATGGCGAACGTCGGCGGCCGCCCGGCCGGGTCGGTGACGGCGGCGCAGTTCCTCCAGCGCTTCGTGAAGGAGGGGACGCCCTGGATGCATCTCGACATCGCCGGCGTCGCCTATCTCTCCAAGGACAGCGACCTCGCCCCCAAGGGGGCGACCGGCTGGGGGGTGCGCGCGCTCGACCGGCTGATCCGGGACGGCTACCAGGGCTGAGTCGGCGATGGCGGAGGTGCTCTTCTACCAGCTCACCGCCTCGCCGCTCGAGGCGAGCCTGCCCGAGCTCCTCGAGCGCTCGCTCGCCCGCGGCTGGCGCGTCCTGCTGCGCTGCGGCTCCGAGCAGGGGATGGCCGCGCTCGACGACCTGCTCTGGACCTTCGCCGACGCCTCCTTCCTGCCGCACGGCACCGCCCGCGCCGGCCACCCCGAGCTGCAGCCGATCTACCTGACCCTCGGCGAGGAGAATCCGAACGCGGCCAACGTGCTGATGCTCGTCGACCAGGCCCGCGCCGCCATCGCCGAGATGGCCCGCTTCGAGCGCACCTGCCTCCTCTTCGACGGCCAGGACCCCCGCGCGCTCGAGGCCGCCCGCGCCGACTGGCGCGCCGTCAAGGCCGCCGACCTCCCCGCCCGGTACTGGGCGCAGGAGCAGGGCCGCTGGGTGCAGAAGGCGGGCTGAGCCGGGCCCTCGCGCCAACTTGCGATTATGCGCGATGTGGATAACGCCGCACGGATTATCTTTCTTGATCAATGACATGTCGTCAGTCCGCACTATGCGGTCCGCGTGCGTGCACGGGAATGGCTGCGCCGCCCTGCCTTCCACGCCATGATCGGCGGCCTTAGAGCGGGATGATTTCAGAGCAAGGAGGTGCGGGAGCCGCTACTCGTCGTTCCGTTTGAGGGTGGACCGGATCGTGGATCGTGCGAGAATATCTGAAAAAAGCGTAACGACGACAATTACCTAACAGGAAAATTGGTGGAGCCAAGGGGGATCGAACCCCTGACCTCTTGCATGCCATGCAAGCGCTCTCCCAGCTGAGCTATGGCCCCGGGACGCGGCTGACCGCGCGCGCCGTCTTTAGGTTCCCGTCCCGGCCAGATCAAGAGCAAAATTCCGGGCGAAGGGTTCGCTTCAGCCCTCTTCCTCGTCCGAGGAGACGTCGGCGATCTCCTCGAGATCGACGTTGTCCTCCTCGTCCTCGAGGATCTCGTCGTCGAGGTCGTCGTCGGTGTCGATCCCCTCGTCGTCGGCGTCGATCTCGGGCAGGTCCTCTATGTCGACCGGCTCGGGCTTCACCTTCTCCGGTCGGAGCGTCTTGGCCTTGACCGCCGTGAGGCTCTCGAGCGTGAAACCGGCGCCGCAGATCGGGCACTGCATCGGATCGGCGCGCAGGTCATAGAATCGCCCCCCGCAGCTCGGGCAAATACGCTTAACGCCCCATTCATCCTTGGGCATCCCGTGTCCTCATCTCAGGGAATCGCGAAAATCGGGCGTCGCATGCCACGGGCGTTCAGATTTGTCAAAGAGTTTGCGATTAAGGATGCGTGACGGATGTGCGGCATTTTCGCTAAAAGGGGTTGATGCAGTGCAGCAGCGAGATCTAGGCTACCAAAGCCAACCTGAGACAAGAAGAAGGCCAGGGGCAGGAAATCGAGGGTAGCGAATGCTGTACCACGCGTACGAAATGACTCACGTCGCCTTCTCCCCGATGCGGGCGGCAGCTAGGGTAGGGCGCGAGGTCATGCGCAACCCGTTGAATCCCATGGCTTCCACTTACAGCTCAAGGGCGCTGTCGGCAGCTCTCGAGATGTTCATCAACGCCACCCGCCGCTATGCCAAGCCGATGTTCGGCATCGAGGAGGTCGAGGTTGATGGCGTCGCGACCCCGATCAGCGAGCAGGTGGTCTGGTCGGCGCCCTTCTGCAATCTCCTCCATTTCCAGCGCGGAAGCACGGCGGCATTGCGGCGCAACGATCCCAAGGTGCTCGTCATCGCGCCGATGTCGGGGCACTTTGCGACGCTGCTGCGCGGCACCGTGCGCGACCTGCTCCCCAATCACGAGGTCTACATCACGGACTGGACCGACGCGCGTGACGTGTCGTTGGCGTTCGGCGAGTTCGATCTCGACGATTACACCGACTACCTGATCGCGATGATCGAGCACCTGAGCCAGGACGGCGAGCGGATCGCGGTCATGGCGGTCTGCCAGCCCGGCATCCCGGCGATGGTGGCCTCGGCGCTGATGTCGATGCAGGGCAATTCGCGCCGCCCGGCCTCGCTGGTGCTGATGGGCTCGCCGATGGACGTGGCGCGCAACCCCAAGCAGCCGAACGAGCTGGCGCAGCAGCGCTCGCTCGCCTGGTTCGAGAACAACGTCGTGGTGCTGGTGCCCTGGCCGAAGCCAGGCTATTCGCGCCGGGTCTATCCCGGCTTCCTGCAGCTGACCGGCTTTCTCTCGATGAACCTCAACCGCCACGTCGACGCGCATGTCGAGCAGTTCCGCAAGCTCGTGCAGGGGGACGGCGACGGGGCGGAGCAGCACCGCGCCTTCTACGACGAGTATCTGGCGGTCATGGATCTCACGGCCGATTTCTACCTGCAGACGATCGACCGGGTGTTCCAGCGGCGGCTGCTCGCCAATGGCGCCTATCGGTATCGCGGGATGCCGATCGACACGGCGGCGGTCGGCGACATCGCGCTGATGACGATCGAAGGTGAGAAGGACGACATCACCGGGCTCGGCCAGACCGAGGCGGCGCACGACATGGTGCCGAATCTTCCTGACCATCGGCGCGTGCGGTTCGTGGCCGAGGGGGTCGGGCACTATGGCGTCTTCAACGGCTCGCGGTGGCGCACCGCGATCGAGCCGCAGGTGCGCGAGTTCATCCGGACGAATCGTCAGAGCCACTGACGGCGGCGGCGCGTCGTGGCGGAGGCGATCAGCATCGGCGATCCGGCGATCGAGGTACGTCTGCGCCGCAGCAGCCGGGCGCGGCGGATGGTGCTCCGGGTGGCGCATCCCGGGACCGGGCCGACGCTGACGCTGCCGCCGGGGGTGTCGGTTTCCCGTGCGCGGGATTTCCTCAACGACCATGAGGGCTGGCTCAGGCGGCATCTCGCCGCGCGCCCGCGGCCGGCGATGGTCGGCGAGGGTACGGTGCTGCCGTTCGGCGACCGGACGCTCACGATCTCCGCGGCTGCCGCTCGTGCGACGGTGCACCGGGACGGGGTCCTCGGGGTGCCGGGGCCGGCCGAGGGGCGGCCGGCGCGGGTTGCGGCCTGGCTGCGCGAGGAGGCGCGGCGGGCCTGCGCGACGGCGGTGGATCGCCATGCCGCGCAGCTGGGGGTGAGGCCGGGGCGGATCAGCATGCGCGATCCGCGCTCGCGCTGGGGGTCCTGCACGGCGGACGGGGATCTCATGTTCTCCTGGCGGCTGATCATGGCGCCTTCGGCGGTGCTCGACTATGTGGTGGCGCACGAGGTGGCGCATCTGGTCGAGCTCAACCACTCGCCGCGCTTCTGGGCGGTGGTTGCGCGGCTCTATCCGGAATACGAGGCGCCGCGGGAGTGGCTGCGGCGGCATGGGGCGGAGCTGCATGGGCTCGACTTCGGCGGCCGGGCGGCCGCCTGAGGCGGGGCGCGGGGCCGCGATGATCGACAGGGAGCGCCCGAGCGACTCGGCCCCTCCCGCCCACGAGCGGGTCTATCGCAGCCTGCGGGCGCGTATCATGCACGGGCAGATCGATCCGGGGGCGGCGCTGACGCTGCGCGGGCTGGCGGCCGAATACGGGGTCAGCATGACGCCGGCGCGGGAGGCGGTGCGGCGGCTGGTGGCGGAGGGGGCGCTGAAGCTGTCGGCCTCGGGGCGGGTCTCGACGCCGGAGCTCGCCAGCGAGCGGATCGAGGAGCTGGCGGCGCTCCGGGCGCTGATCGAGCCGGAGCTGGCCAGCCGGGCGCTGCCCAGGGCCTATGCGGCGCTGACCGACCGGATGGAGGCGATCAACGACATCATCGACGAGATGATCGTGAAGGGGGACGCCTCGGGCTATGTGCGGACCAACCTCGAGTTCCACCGGACGCTCTATCTGCGGGCGCAGGCGCCGGCGATGCTGGGGCTGATCGAGACGGTCTGGCTGCAGGCGGGGCCGACGATGCGGATGCTCTATGAGCGGCTGCAGCGGTGGCAGGCGAGCGACAACCACCGCAAGATCATCGCCGCGCTCCGGGCCGGGGACGAGCCCGGGCTGCGGCTGGCGATCCGGGTGGACGTGACCCAGGGCCTCAGGATGCTGATGGCGTGAGGGTGGGCACGGGTGGGCACGCGTGCCCACCCAGCAGGTTCATTGAAATTGCTGGGAAATCACCCGCCGCAGTAACCATTCCGCAATGAAGGTTAAGCGTGGATCGCGCCGTCGCCGCAGGCGAGCGCGGCCTCGCGGATCGCCTCGGAGCAGGTCGGATGGGCGTGGCAGGTGCGGGCGATGTCCTCGGCGGCGGCGCCGAACTCCATCGCGACGCAGACCTCGGCGATGAGCTCGCCCGCCTGCGGGCCGATGATGTGGGCGCCGAGGATGCGGTCGGTCGCCGCGTCCGCCAGGAGCTTCACGAAGCCGTCGCCCATGAAGTAGGACTTGGCCCGCGCGTTGCCCATGAAGGGGAACTTGCCGACCTTGTAGGCGCGGCCCTGGGCCTTGAGGCTCTCCTCGGTCTCGCCGACGGCGGCGACCTCGGGGGAGGTGTAGATGACGCCGGGGATGACGCCGTAGTTCACGTGGCCGTGCTGGCCGGCGATGGTCTCGGCGACGGCCATGCCCTCGTCCTCGGCCTTGTGGGCGAGCATCGGGCCGGGGGTGGCGTCGCCGATGGCCCAGATGCCGGGGACGTTGGTCTTCCAGTGCGAATCGACCTTCACCTGGCCGCGCTCGGTCAGCGCCACCCCGACGGCGTCGAGGCCGAGACCCTCGACGTAGGGACGGCGGCCGGTGGCGACGAGGACGATGTCGGCGTCGAGGGCGGCCTCGCTGTCGTCCTTGCGCAGCTTCCAGGTGACGCGGATGCCGTCCTTGCCCGGCTCGGCCGACTGGACGGCGGCGCCGAGGACGAACTTGAGGCCCTGCCTGGCAAGGCTCTTCTGCAGCGCCTTGCAGATCTCGAGGTCCATGCCGGGGGTGATCTGGTCGAGGAACTCGAGGACGGTGACCTCGGCGCCGAGCCGGGCGTAGACCGAGCCGAGCTCGAGGCCGATCACGCCGGCGCCGATCACGGCGAGACGCTTCGGGACCGCCGGAAGCTCGAGTGCGCCGGTGGAGGAGACGATTCGCTTCTCGTCGATGGTGACGCCCCGGAGCGGCGTCACCTCGGAGCCCGAGGCGATGACGATGTTCCTCGCCTTGTGGATGGCGTCGCCGACCTTGACCTCGCCGGGGGCCGTGATGCCGGCCCAGCCCTTCAGCCAGTCGACCTTGTTCTTCTTGAAGAGGAACTCGATGCCCTTGGTGTTCGATTCGACGGTCGACTGCTTGTAGGCCTGCATCTTCGGCACGTCGACGCTGGTCGCCCCGGCACCGACAAGGCCCATCTTCTCGAAGGTCTCGTGCGCCTCGTGGTAGAGCTCGGAGGCGTGCAGCAGCGCCTTCGACGGGATGCAGCCGATGTTGAGGCAGGTGCCGCCGAGGGTCTCGCGGCCCTCGACGCAGGCGACCTTGAGGCCGAGCTGGGCGCAGCGGATGGCGCAGACGTAGCCGCCGGGGCCGGCACCGATCACGATGACGTCGTAGTCAGCCATTTGTCTTTCACTCCTTGGGCCGGCGGCGGCCGGTCAGAACAGGGCCGCCAGGATCATGACGAGCGTGGCGCCGTAGCCGATGCTGAAGATGACCGAACGCCACGGCGTCCAGCCGAAGGCGTAGGCCGGGACGTAGAGGATGCGCATGGCGAGGTAGATCCAGGCGCAGGCGGCGGTGAGCGCGCTGGCGGACCCCGAGAGGATCACGACGACGACCGCGATGGTGAAGGAGACGAGCCCCTCGAAGTGGTTGTCGACGGCGCGCCGGAGGCGCCCGGTGAGGGGCGAGAAGTCGGCCGGCGTGTCGCGCGGGCCGGCGTTCCAGCCCGCCCCCACGTCGCGGTTCATCGCCGCCCCGGCCAGCGCGATCTGCACCGACTGGAGCAGCGCGGCGAGCGCGAGGGCGGCGAGCTCAGGCGTCATCGTGCGGCCGCTCAGAGGTCCATCAGGATGCGGCGGGGATCCTCGAGCGCCTCCTTGACGCGGAC
>NZ_CALLYO010000394.1 GCF_937858865.1 uncultured Amaricoccus sp.
CGTAGCGGCAGGCGCCGGCGAGGTCGCGCTGCCATTCGAGCGCCGCGCGCGGCTTCAGCAGGCCCTGCTGGGTGGCGGCGGTCTGGGCGAGGACGTCCTCGACGATCTGGACGAGAAGCCGCGGTGCCTGGTTCAGCGCCGCGATCGACGCCGCGCGGGCCTGCACGTCCATGAGTCGCCGCCGCCCCACCTCGGCGTCGGCGTCGAGCGCCGAGAGCGCCACGTTGAGGCCGGCGAAGAGCTGGGCGATCTCGGCCATGTGGCCCTGCTCGACGAACTGGATCATCGGACCGAAGCGGGTGGCGATGCGGAGCTGGTTCAGGTGGCTGCGCCGCCGGTCGTCGCCGCCGATCTCGTGCCAGACCGCACGGAAAAGCGCCTCGAGCGGCGATCCGCTGCGGCCGAGGGTGCCGCTGATGAGGACGGAGCCCGGCTGGTCGGTGAAGGGCTTGACGCGCAGGTCGGCGAGTTCCTCCGACCAGGCGTCGAGGGTGCGGAGCTGGAGCTCCTCGAGGAGGATCTCCTGGTCGACCGGGGCCTCGGCGGTCCGGCCGGTCACGCGCGCCGTCTCGGCCGCGGCGCGGCGGGCGGCGGCCTCTCCGGCGCTGCCGGTCGCGGCGGTCCAGCCGGCGGCGGTCAGCAGCCCGGGGATGGCCTGGTCGATCGGCCGCCCGGAGCGGCGGACGAGGACCGTGGCGAGGTCGGGGACGTCCGCCGGCGACCAGCCGGGCAGCGCCTGGACGCCCGGGTCGCGGGCGAGCTCGAGGAAGGCGAAGTCGGCCGGGTCGCCTTCGGCGGCGATCTCGCGGGCCTGGGCGAGGAGCTCCTCGTCCTGGGCGGGCGGGTCGTGCAGCGGCCCGGAGAGCGCGCGGGCGTGCGGGGCCAGCGCCCCGAGGGCCGGATCGCTGCCGGCCCGCTCGGCCAGCCAGCCGGCGACGAAGCCCGGCTGCCAGTCGGCCGCGCCCTCGAGGATCGCGAGGGTGCGGAGCGTGTCGTAGAGCGGCAGCGAGCCGCCCTCGGTCGCCAGCGTCTCGGCGATCGCCGCCGCGAGCGGCGCCGGCAGCAGGGCGTCGGCGGCAGCGGTGTAGCGCGCGCGCGCCGCCGCGCCGGGACCGAAGCGGCCGAGGCGGGGGGCGAGGCCGAGGGGCGAGCGGGGGGCCTCCGCCTCCACCTCGGCGACGGCGGCCGCCATCGCGTCGAGATCGCGGGCGGCGGCCGCGGGCGAAGCCTCGCCGCGGCGGACCGTGTCCTCGACGGCCGGCATCCGCGCGAGCAGCCGGCTCGCGTAGCGCCACTCGGCCCAGCCCGCCCATGCGGCGAGGGCGGCGAGGAAGAGGAGGGGCAGCGCGAGGCCCCAGCGGATCCCGCCGGCGGCGCGGGGCGGCGGGGCGGCCTGCACCGCCTCCTCGCAGTGGCGCAGGAAGCGGGCGAGGTCGCGCGCCCGCGGCCCGGCCGCCTCGGCGGCGGCACGGCGGCGGGCGAGGAGGTCGGCATCGGGCTCGGGCACGCCGGGGAGGGCGCGGCGGCGGGCCTGCGCCCAGCGCCCCCGGGCGAGCGCCGGGTTGCCGAGGGCGCGCGACTCGAGGACGGCGAGCAGGGCGTCGCGCGCCTCGAGGGCGGCGTCACGCCGGACGCCGGCCTGCAGGGCGGCGATCTCGAAGGCCTCGGCGCGGCGCCGGGCCTCGGCGGCGAGCGCGGCCGGGTCGGGGTCGGGGGCGCGGGCGGCCTCGGCGGCGAGCGCCAGCATCGGGCCGGCGAGGGCGGCGAAGACGTCCTCGCGCGGCGGGCCCGGCGGGCGGCGGACGACGGTGCGGGGGCCGCCCGGGCCGGCCATCACATGCGGCCGTCGGCGACCCACTGGCGGAGCAGGGCCTCGCCGACCTCGAAGTGCATCGAATCCTCGCGGCCGTAGCCGGCGCCCCAGTACCAGCCGGCGTCGTTGAAGAATTCGGCCAGCACCACGAGGCCGAACTGGGTGGCGCCGTCGCCCATGCGGTCGAGGTTGCCGGTGAGCGTGAGGTCGACGGCGGCGCCCCAGGCGTGCGAGCTGACGGTGTTGGGGGCACCGCGGACGTGGCGGGCGCAGAGCGCGCCGGCGGTGCCGAGGGAGGCATAGATCTCGGGCTCCTCCTTCCGGAGCCGGTCCATGACCTGCTGGAAGGAATCGAGCGCGGGCTTCAGCATCGTCACCCGGAAGTTGCCGATCTGGCGGGTCTCGAGGGCGGCGATGAGGCGCGGGTTGGTGACCGGCTGGCACTGGTCGGAGTATGTCTGGCGCGGGTCGCCGAGGAGCTCGCGGAGGAACTGCGGGCGGGGGCGCTCGACGGTGCGGTTGAAGCGGGTCTTGGCGAGCTGCATCGGGTCGACGAGGCCCTCGGCGTCGGGGGCGGCGGCATCGCCGCCGAACTGGTCGGCGGGCAGCTCGGCGGGCAGGCTGGAGACCGACGGGGGCGGGGTGGGGGCGGCGAGGGTGGCGCTTCAGCTCGGCGATCGCGCTCTCCAGCGTCGCGATCCGCGCCGTCTGGGCTTCGGACTCGCGCTCGAGGCGCGCGAGCGTGGCTTCGGTGGCGGTGCCGCCGGCGCGGGAGAGGATCTGGCTGACGAGGGCGAAGGCGATGGCGGCGAGGATGAGGCTCGCGCCGATCACGATGGCGGCCATCACGCTCTGGGCCTTCATCGCGGGGCCTCGCCGATCGAGACGACCACCACCGACACGTTGTCGGGAGCGCCGGCGGCGAGCGCCGCCTCGACGAGGGAGCGGCAGGTCGGGGCGGGCTCGCCGGCGGTGGCGAGGAAGGTGGCGATGGCGGGGTCGGGCACGCAGCGGGTCAGGCCGTCGGAGCAGAGCAGGAAGACGTCGCCGGCTTCGAGCGCGAGGTCGGCGAAGTCGGGCGGCGCGGCCTCGCCGGCGCCGACGGCGCGGGTGACGATGTGGCGCTGGGGGTGCAGCTCGGCCTCGGCGGCGCTGATCTCGCCGCGGTCGACGAGCTCCTGGACGAGGGAATGGTCGTGGGTCAGGCGCTCGAGGGTGCCGCGGCGCAGCCGGTAGGCGCGGCTGTCGCCGGCCCAGGCGAGGGTGGCGCCGCCGTCCTCGACCAGGAGGGCGACGAGGGTGGCGCCGATCTCGCCGAGGCGGTCGGCGGCGGCGCGGCGGCGCACCTCGGCCTGGGCGACGTCGAAGGCCCGGCGGAGCAGGCTGCGCCCGCCGGGGACGTGTGGCACGCGGGCGAGGGCGTCGATCGCGAGGTCGGCGGCGAGATCGCCGTGGCCGTGCCCGCCCATGCCGTCGGCCACCGCCCAGAGCGCGCCGGTCGGGTCGATCAGGATGGCGTCCTCGTTGACGGCGCGCACCAGCCCGCGGTGGCTGATCCCGGCCCCGGTGGCGACGAGCTCGGGGGGCGGCGGCGGGTCGGGCGGGCCTGGCGGCACGTTGGTCGTGGGGCCCCTCATCGGCGCCACCCGCCCGCTTGCGAAGCTGCGCTCATGGCGCCGGCGTCCCGTTGTGTCCCGGACGGCCGAAGCGCCGCGGCCGGAACGTTTGCGTGCTCCGGCATGGTATAGTACAATAAGAACGGGCAAAACATTCGTTGCCGGGAGCCCGCAAGTTGAACCGCAAGCTTTTCGCCGCCACCGTGGCGACAGCCACGGGGATCTGCATTTCCGCCGATGCCCAGACCCTGACCGATACCGAGATCGCGGCACGCTTCGTCGCGCAGCGGGAGGCGATCCGCGCGGTCGAGGCCAATCCGGCGCTCGGGCCGACGCGCGGGCTGGTGCTGACCAACATCGCGCCCGAGGCCGAGGCGGCGCCGGGCGCGACGGTGGAGGCGCCGACCCTGTCCGGGGCGGGCAGCGCCGGCGGGCCGCTGGTGTTGCAGCCGGCGACCGGGAGCGATGTCGCCGAGGCGGTGCCCGGGGTGCTGGAGGCGCCGGGGGCGGGGGACGAGGCGCCGGTGCTGGCGCACTGGAGCCTGCCGAAGGACGAGCAGGTCAACGTGCAGGTCACCTTCGCCTTCGATTCCGCGGTGCTCGCCGACAGCCAGAAGCCGCTGCTGAGGACGGTCTGCAGCGCGATCGACAAGGCGGGCGTGGGGGTGCTCCGGATCGTCGGGCATACCGATGCGGCCGGGTCGGCGGGGTACAACCAGCAGCTCTCGGTGCTGCGCGCCGAGGAGGTGGAGCGCTTCTTCGTCAACGACTGCGGGCTCGATCCGGCGCGGCTGCAGGCGGTCGGGGTCGGGGAGCAGTTCCCCTACGACGAGCGCGATCCGCTGGCCGGCATCAACCGGCGCGTGGAGTTCCAGGCGATCAGCTGAGGATTTCGCGCGCGAAACTATACTTATCATCTTGATCTCAAACGGATTCGTCAGGTTAAAACTTCGTTGACGGCAGCAGCCGGCCCCGCGGGGCCGGTCATTCGAAGGCGTAGGTGAAGCCCGAGGCGTCGGCGCCGACGGTCACGCGGGCGAGCCGCTCGCCCTCGATCGAGCGGCCGAGGACGCCGCGGCTGAGCTCGGGCAGGAGCGTGTTGGTGAGGATCGCGTCGATCATCCGGCCGCCGGATTCGACCTCGGTGCAGCGGGCGCGGATGAGCGCGAGCACGCCGTCCTCGACCACGAGCTCGGCCTCGTGGCCGGCCATGAGCTGGCGGGCGATGCGGGCGAGCCGGGCGCGGGCGATCGACTCGATCATCGAGTCGCTGAGCGGATAGTAGGGGATCGTCACCACCCGGCCGAGGAAGGCGGCGGGGAAGGTCTTGAGCAGCGGCGGGCGCAGCGCCTTGTCGAGATCCTCGATCGCGCCGCGCTCGGCGCCGCCGCCGGTCGCGCGCATGATGACCTCGGAGCCGACGTTCGAGGTCAGGAGGATCAGGCAGTTCTTGAAGTCGATCCGCCGCCCCTCGCTGTCGTCCATCATCCCCTTGTCGAAGACCTGGAAGAAGATCTCGTGCACGTCGGGATGGGCCTTCTCCACCTCGTCGAGGAGGATCACCGAGTAGGGCTTGCGGCGGACGGCCTCGGTCAGGACGCCGCCCTTGCCGTAGCCGACGTAGCCGGGCGGCGCGCCCTTCAGCAGCGAGACGGTGTGCGCCTCCTGGAATTCCGACATGTTGATGGTGATGAGGTTCTGCTCGCCGCCGTAGAGCGTCTCGGCCAGCGCCAGCGCCGTCTCGGTCTTGCCGACGCCGGAGGGGCCGCAGAGCAGGAAGACGCCGACCGGCTTCTCCGGGGCGCCGAGGCCGGCGCGGCTGGTCTGCACCCGGCGGGCGATCATCTCCATGGCGTGGTCCTGGCCGACCACCCGCTCGGCGAGGATCCCGGCGAGCTTCAGCGCCTTCTCGGTCTGGCTGGTCAGCATCCGGCCGGTGGGGATGCCGGTCCAGTCCTGCACCACCGCGGCCACCGCGTTGCGGTCGACCGAGGGGAGGATCAGCGGCGTCTCGCCCTGGGCCGCCGCGAGCTCGGCGGTCAGGCGGCGGAGCTCGGCGAGGTCGGCCTCGCGGTCCGGGAGCGGCGGGGGGGCGGGGTTCGGCAGCGGGGCGTCGCCGACCCCGGCCAGCGCCGGCTCGGGCTCGGCGGGGGCGTCGAGGGGGACGCCCTCGCCGCGGAGGCGGGCGCGGAGGTCGAGGATCTGTGTGACGAGGGCGCGCTCGGCCTCCCAGCGCGCTTCGGCGGCCTCGAGGCGTGGGGTGTTCTCCTCCACCGCGGCCTCGAGCTTGGCCCGGCGGGCCTCGACGTCGATGCCGATGGCGGCCTCGCGGTCGATGATGCCCTTCTGGATCTCGAGCATCGCCTTGCGGCGGCGGAGGTCCTCGACCTCGGCCGGGGTGGCGTGCTGGGAGACGGCGACGCGGGCGCAGGCGGTGTCGAGCAGGCTGACCGCCTTGTCGGGGAGCTGGCGGGCGGGGATGTAGCGGTGCGAGAGGGCGACGGCGGCCTGGATCGCCTCGTCGAGGACCTGCACCCGGTGGTGCTTCTCCAGGGTCGAGGCGACGCCCCGCAGCATCTCGACGGCGGCCGCCTCGGCCGGCTCCTCGATCTTCACCACCTGGAAGCGGCGGGTCAGTGCCGGGTCCTTCTCGATGTGCTGCTTGTATTCCGACCAGGTGGTGGCGGCGATGGTGCGGAGCTCGCCGCGGGCGAGCGCGGGCTTGAGGAGGTTGGCCGCGTCGCCGGTGCCGGCGGCGCCGCCGGCGCCGATGAGGGTGTGCGCCTCGTCGATGAAGAGGATGACCGGGGTCTCGGAGGCCTGCACCTCGTCGATCACGGCGCGCAGGCGCTTCTCGAACTCGCCCTTCACGCTGGCGCCGGCCTGCATCAGGCCGACGTCGAGCATGCGGAGGCTGACGCCCTGGAGCATCGGCGGGACGTCGCCCTCGGCGAGGCGCAGCGCGAAGCCCTCGACGACGGCGGTCTTGCCCACCCCGGCCTCGCCGGTGAGGATCGGGTTGTTCTGCCGCCGCCGCATCAGCACGTCGATGATCTGGCGGATCTCGGGGTCGCGGCCGACGACCGGGTCGATCCGGCCCTCGCGGGCGCGGGCGGTGAGATCGGTCGCGTACTTCGCCAGCGCCGAGTCGCCGCCGGGGGCGCGGCGGGGCGCGGCGGCCGGGGCGTCGGCCGCGGGGCGCGCGCCCTCGGTCGAGCCCTCGAGGACGGCCTCGAGGCGGGCGGCGATGTCTTCGGCATCGATCTTCTCGAACTCGGTGCTGATGCGGGTGAGCAGGGCGTCGAGGACCGCGACCTGGCGGATTGCGAGCAGGATGTAGGCGGAGCGGACGGTCTCGTCGCGGGCGTGCAGCGCGCCCCAGCTCCAGCCCTCCTGGATGGCGTGGAAGACGTGGTCGGAGAAGTCCTGGATCGAGGTGGAGCCGTAGGGGAGCCTGTCGAGCGCACGGGTCATGTCGGCGGCGATGCGTCCAGCGTCGACGCCGGCCTCGCGCAGGATGAGCTGGACGTCGGCGCCGTCGGCGAGGACGAGCTGCTCGACGAAGTGGGCGAGCTCGACGTAGGGGTTGCCGCGCAGCTTCGCGGCGTCGCCGGCGGCCTTGAAGGCGAGGCGGCAGGTCGGGTTCAGCCGGTCGACCAGTTCCTTGCGCTTGAATACCTGGGAAGTCGTGCGGGCCGGCATGGCGGCGCTCCTATGCATGTCGCTTGAATAGCCATCCGTAAAAGCTGTAGCTTGCCACATTCGGCGGGAATTTTCACCAGTCTCCTCGGGGGAGCCGGGGAAGATGCCTCCGGGCCCCGCTGCCGGTGGCCAACGTGCGGGAATGGCGATGATCGACCCGCTGCCCGGCGACATCTTCCGCAAGGGCCAGGTGCTCAACAACACCTACGAGATCGAGGGCGTGCTCGGGCGCGGGGGCACCGGCGAGGTCTATCGCGCGCGCAACCAGATCACCGGGCGGGTGGTGGCGGTGAAGGCGCTGAACCGGGAGTTCTCGCACAACGACGCCTACCTCGAGCTGATGAAGCGCGAGGAGGAGATGCGCAACATCCAGCACGAGGCGGTGGTGCGCTATACCGACTGCAGCCGGACCGCCGAGGGGCACGTCTATCTGGTGATGGACCATGTGGACGGCACGCCGCTCGCCGACTGGATGGAGCGGAGCGTCCAGCCGCGCGACCTGCTCGTCGTCGCGCACCGGGTGGCGGAGGGGCTGGTCGCCACGCACGGGCGGAACATCGTCCACCGCGACCTCTCGCCCGACAACATCATCCTGCGCGGCGACGATCCCGCGGAGGCGGTGATCATCGACTTCGGCATCGCCAAGGACTCGAGCGCCGGGGCGCGGACGATCGTGGGGAGCGACTTCGCGGGCAAGTACGAATATGCCGCGCCGGAGCAGATGCACGGGCGGGCCGAGCCGCGGTCGGATCTCTATTCGCTGGGGGCGTCGCTGCTGGCCGTCTACCGCGGGCGGGTGCCGGAGGTGGGGCGGAGCCCGGGCGAGGTGCTGCGGCGGAAGGAGGAGCCGCTCGACACCTCGGGCGTGCCGGAGCCGCTCAAGGGGCTGATCGACACGCTGACCCAGCCGGACCCGGCCCGGCGGCCGCCGAGCGCGGCGGCGGCGGTGGCGGAGATCGGGGAGCTGCTGCGGCCGAAGGCGGCGGCGGCGGCCCGGCCGCGGCGCCGGCGGTGGTGGCTGGTCGCGGCGCCCGT
>NZ_CALLYO010000395.1 GCF_937858865.1 uncultured Amaricoccus sp.
ACCAGCCAGGTCGCCGGGTGCACCTCGCGCGCCCGCCCGGTTCCCGCCTTGATCAGCGCGTAGCTGATGAAGCCGAAGGCGAGGCCGTTGGCGATCGAGTAGGTGAAGGGCATCATCAGCGCGGTCAGCGCCGCCGGCGCCGCCTCGGTGATGTCGTCCCAGTCGATGTCGGTGAGCTCGCGCATCATCAGGCAGGCGACGAAGAGCAGCGCCGGCGCGGTGGCGAAGGCCGGCACCGAGCCCGCGAGCGGCGCGAAGAAGAGCGCGAGCAGGAAGAGGACGGCGACGACGATGGCGGTCAGCCCGGTGCGCCCACCCGCCGCGACGCCCGAGGCGCTCTCGACGTAGGCGGTGGTCGAGGAGGTGCCGAGGAAGGACCCCGCGACGATCGCCGAAGAGTCGGCGAGGAGCGCGCGGCCGAGCTGCGGGTTGGTGTGCCCCGGGCCCTCGGTCAGCAGCCCGGCCCGCTTGGCGACGCCGATCAGCGTGCCGGTGGCGTCGAAGACCTCGACCAGCACGAAGACGAGGACGACGTGGAAGATGCCGACCCCGATCGCGCCCATCACGTCGAGCTGCAGGAAGGTCGGCGCGATCGACGGCGGCACGTCCATGATCCCGCCGAACTGGTTGATCCCGACGATCATGCCGACGACGGTGAGGACGAGGATGCCGATCAGGATCGAGCCCTTGACCTTCAGCGAGTCGAGCGCGGCGATCAGGAAGAAGCCGAGGATCGCCAGCATCGGCGCCGGCTGCATCATGTCGCCGAGCGCGATGAAGGTCGCCTCGTTCGCCACCACGATCCCGGCGTTCTTCAGCGCGATGATGCCGAGGAACATGCCGATGCCGGCGGCGACCGCGCTGCGCATCGAGTGCGGGATGCCGGCGATCAGCCAGCGCCGCACCCCGGTGACGGTCAGGATGAGGAAGATGCAGCCCGAGATGAAGACGGCCCCGAGCGCCTGCTGCCAGGTGAAGCCGAGCGCGCCGACCACGGTGAAGGCGAAGAAGGCGTTCAGCCCCATGCCCGGCGCCATGGCGATCGGCCAGTTGGCATAGAAGCCCATGATCGCCGAGCCGAGCGCGGCGGCGAGGCAGGTGGCGACGAAGACGGCGCTCTGGTCCATGCCGGTCGTCGCCAGGATCTGCGGGTTCACGAAGATGATGTAGGCCATCGTCAGGAAGGTGGTGATGCCCGCGATCACCTCCGTCCGCACGTTCGTGCCCTTCTCGGTCAGCCCGAAGAAGCCGTCGACGCCGCCCCGGGCACCGGTCGGTGCCGAGTTCTGCTGTGCCATCCCTGTGGGTCCTTCCCTAGCCGGCGTCGGCGCGGGTGACCTCGACCGGTCCCGCCTGCGACGCCGCGATGCGTTGCATGATCTCCGCCGCGACGAAGGCGGCGATGACTTCTGGTCGCTTGTCCGGCCGCCCCGCCCGCCCGATCGGGCAGACGAGGGCGTCGGTCGGAACCTCTCCCGCCCCGGCCAGCCAGCGCCGGAAGGAGACGAGCTTGGTCTTCGACCCGATCATCCCGACATAGGCGGCGTCGCCGCGCGCCAGCGCCTCGCGGGTGATCAGGAAGTCGAGCGCATGGTCGTGGGTCAGCACCACGAAGGCCGAGCCGGCGGGCGCCCGGCGCACCACCTCCTCGGGGAGCGGCGTCAGGACGCGCTCGACGCCCTGCGGGCCCATCGAGAGCTCCTCCTCCCGCCCGTCGACGAGCAGCGGGCGCACCGGCAGCAGTGCCAGCGCCGCGGCCAGCGCCCGCCCGACGTGGCCGGCGCCGAGGACATAGACCGAGGGGAGCGCCGCGCGCTCCCGCTCCACCTGCTCGAACAGCCGGTCGAGCGTCGACCCCTCGGCCCGCACGATGGTGATGCGGGTGCGCCCGCCGCAGCACTGGCCGATCTCCGGCCCGAGCGGCACGTCGAGCAGCTGCCGCATGCCGCCGCGGGCGAGCAGCGCCCGGGCCGCGTCGATGGCGATATACTCGAGCTGCCCGCCGCCGATGGTGCCGAGCGTCCGCTTCTCGGAGACGAGCATCCACGCCCCGACCTCACGCGGGGTCGAGCCGCGCGCCGTCTCGACCCGGACCAGCATCATCGGCCCCTGGTCGAGCATCGCCTCCACCGCCTCGCGCCGCACGGCCATCACCAGCCCCCCAGCCGGGTGATCGCCGCCAGCACCCGCTCCGGCGTCGCCGGCGCGTCGAGCCGCGGGCATTCGCGATAGTCGGCGACGCTCGCCACCGCCATCGACAGCGCCTCGAGCACCGAGATCGGCAGCATGAACGGCGGCTCGCCCACCGCCTTCGAGCGGCGGATCGTCGCCTCGCGGTTCACCGACCAGTCGGCGAGCTTCACGTTGAAGATCGCCGGCCGGTCGCTGGCGAGCGGGATCTTGTAGGTCGAGGGCGCATGCGTCCTGAGCCGCCCCTTGTCGTCCCACCAGAGCTCCTCGGTCGTCAGCCAGCCCATCCCCTGGATGAAGGCGCCCTCGACCTGCCCCTTGTCGACCGCCGGGTTCAGCGACCGCCCGACGTCGTGCAGCACGTCCACCCGGTCGACGACATACTCGCCGGTCAGCGTGTCGACGCTTACCTCCGAAACCGCCGCGCCGTAGGCATAGTAGTAGAAGGGCCGCCCCTTGCCCGCCGCGCGGTCCCAGTGGATGTCGGGCGTCTTGTAGAAGCCCGCCGCCGACAGATGCACCCGCCCGAGATAGGCCTCGCGGATCAGCTCGTCGAAGCTCACCCGCCGGTTGCCGATCCGGATCATGTTCGGCTCGAAGACCACCTGGTCCTTCTCCACCGAATGCTGCTCGGCGGCGAAGTCGACCAGCCGGTCCTTGATCTGCTCGGCGGCGTTCTGCGCCGCCATCCCGTTCAGGTCCGACCCCGAGGAGGCCGCCGTCGCCGAGGTGTTCGGCACCTTCGCCGTCGTCGTCGCGGTGATCTTCACCCGGTCGAGGTCGACCTGGAAGACGTCCGCCACCACCTGCGCCACCTTGGTGTTGAGGCCCTGCCCCATCTCGGTGCCGCCGTGGTTCAGGTGGATCGACCCGTCGTTGTAGACATGCACCAAGGCGCCCGCCTGGTTGTACCAGGTGGCGGTGAAGCTGATGCCGAACTTGACCGTCGAGAGCGCGATCCCCTTGCGGATCACCCCGCCCTTCGCGTTCCAGTCCAGCACCGCCCGGCGCCGCGCCGCATAGTCCGACGAGGCGACGAGCTCGTCCACCACCTTGTCGATGATCGAGTCGGTCACCGTCTGGTGGTAGGGGGTCACGTCGCGCCCCGGCCCGCCGTAGAAGTTGGCCCGCCGGACCTCGAGCGGGTCCTTGCCGAGCGCATAGGCGATCTCCTCCATGATCCGCTCGCCGATGATCAGCCCCTGCGGCCCGCCGAACCCGCGGAAGGCGGTGTTGGAGACCGTGTTGGTCTTCATCGGCTTCGAGACCAGCCGGACCGCCGGATAGTAATAGGCGTTGTCGGCATGGAAGAGCGCCCGGTCGGTCACCGCCCCGGAGAGGTCGGCCGAGAAGCCGCAGCGCGCCGCGAAGCTCGCGTCGACCGCCAGCACCCGGCCCTCGTCGTCGAAGCCGACCTCGTACTCGTTGAGGAAGTCGTGCCGCTTGCCGGTCGCGGTCATGTCGTCGTCGCGGTCGGGACGGATCTTCACCGCCCGCCCCCACTTCTTCGCGGCGAGCGCGACGATGGCGGCGAAGAGGCTCGGCTGGCTCTCCTTGCCGCCGAAGCCGCCGCCCATGCGCCGCACGATGACGGTGACCGCGTTCGACGGCACGCCGAGCACGTGCCCCACCATGTGCTGCACCTCGCTCGGGTGCTGGGTCGAGGAATAGACGGTGACCTCGTCGTCCTCGCCCGGCAGGGCGAAGGCGATATGCCCCTCGAGATAGAAATGGTCCTGCCCGCCGACCCGCATCCGCCCCTTCAGCCGGCGCGGCGCCGCCGCCATCGCCGCGGCGACATCGCCCCGCTCGAGCTTCAAGGGATCGGTCACGAACGGATAGCCGGCCTCGATCGCCTCGGCGACGTCGGTGACGTGCGGCAGGTCGCGGTACTCCACCTTCGCGAGCTTGGTCGCCCGCCGCGCCTCGTCGCGCGTCTCGGCGATCACCGCGAAGACCGGCTGGCCGAGGAACTCGACCTTGCCGGCGGCCAGCACCGGATCGTCGTTCTTGCCGACCGGGCTCACGTCGTTGTGCGGGATGTCGGCGGCGGTGAAGACGTCCACCACCCCCGGCGCCGCCCGCACCGCCTCGAGATCCATCGCGACGATCTCGGCATGCGCCCGCTCGCTGAGCCCGAGATAGGCGTGCAGCGTGCCGACCGGCTCGACGATGTCGTCGGTATATTCCGCCTCGCCGGTGACATGCTTGTGGGCCGAGTCGTGGCGCTGCGCCATGTGCACGCCGCCGCGGATCGCCGGCTCCATCCTCATCATCGAAGCCATCACGCCACCTCCCGCACCAATTGCGCCGGCTGGCCCTTGCTTTCGAGATAGAACCGCCGGAGCAGATTTCCCGCCACCCGCGCCCGGTAGTCGGCCGAGGCGCGCCAGTCAGTCAGCGGGGTGAAGTCCTCGGCCAGCGCCTGCTGCGCCGCCGCGATCGTCTCCTCGGTCCAGGGCTTGCCGACCAGCGCCGCCTCGGCCCCGGCCGCCCGCTTCGGCGTCGCCGCCATGCCGCCGAAGGCGATCCGCACCGCCCTGACGACGCCCGCCTCGACCGTCACCTGCAGCCCGCAGGCGACGGCCGAGATATCCTCGTCGCGCCGCTTGGTGATCTTGTAGGCGGCGTTGAGGCTGTCCGGGGCCGGCCGCGGCAGGAAGATCTCCTCGACGAACTCGCCTGGCGCCCGGTCCTGCTTGCCGTAGGCGATGAAGAAGGCCTCGAGCGGCAGGCTGCGCCGCGCCGCCCCCTTCCGCAGCGTCACCGTCGCGCCGAGCGCGATCAGCGCCGGCGGCGTATCGCCGATCGGCGAGCCGTTGGCGATGTTGCCGCCGACCGTGCCCATGGCGCGCACCTGCCAGCCGCCGATCCGCCGCCAGTAGGCGGAGAGATGCGGGAACTCCCGGTCCACCACCGACTGGAACTCGTCGTAGCTGACCCCGGCGCCGATCCGCACCCCCTCGGGGGTCACCTCGATGCCGTGCAGCTCCTCGAGATGGGCGATGAAGACGGCGGGGGCGATATTGCGCATGAACTTGGTGATCCAGAGCCCGACGTCGGTCGAGCCGGCGACGATGGTCGGCTTCTCGACCTCCTCGAGCACGGCGGCGAGATCGTCGACCGAGGCCGGCAGGATCACCCGGTCCTCGCCCTGCCGGATGTCGACCCGCGCGCCGTCGTCGAGCGCGGCGAGCCGCGCCAGCACCGCGGTGCGCTCGCCGAGCAGCGGATCGGCCCCGGGCGAGGCCGCCGCCGCCGCCCGCGCGGCGGTGATGATCGGCTGGTAGCCGGTGCAGCGGCAGAGGTTGCCCTGCAGCGCCGTCTCGATCTCGCCCTCCGAGGCGTCGGGCTTGCGCATCCAGAGCCCGTAGAGCGACATGACGATCCCAGGCGTGCAGAAGCCGCACTGGCTGCCGTGGAAGTCGACCATCGCCTGCTGCACCGGATGCAGCTCGCCGCCCTTCGCCAGATGCTCGATCGTCACCACGTGGCAGAGATCGACCGAGGCGAGCAGCCGGATGCAGGCGTTGACCGGCTCGTAGACGAGCCCCCCCGCCGTGCGCCGCCCGACCAGCACCGTGCAGGCGCCGCAGTCGCCCTCGGCGCAACCCTCCTTGGTGCCGCGCAGCCGCTGCGACAGCCGCAGATGATCGAGCAGGGTATCGGAGGAACGGACCTGCGTGAGATGGACCTCGCGCTCGTTCAGGATAAAGCGGATCTCGTTCCGAACTCTAGTCAAGGTCGACTCCTTTGTTCGAGGAAACGCACTGGGCGCCCGGAGAAGCCGCGACGCCGCCATCAGACAGCGGAACCGCGCCACGCGGCAACAGATATCGGCAGGACGCCGCGCCGGCCGGCACGAGGAGACAGGGCGTGCAGTGCATGTCGTTCATCCTCCCGGCGCCGTTCCGGCCTTTTCTTGCCGCCCATTCTTCGCCGAGCCGACGTTCAAGAAAAGCCGGGCAGTCGCTGATGTCTTTCAACGCACCGTAAATAATCCCCGCCCCGCCGGCCCCCCGCGGCGCCCCTCCCGGACCACCGCGACGGACAAGCCCTTCCAAGGCTTTCATACTGGCATGAAACCCTATCGAGCAGGCGAGGGGCCCCGCCAACAGGCGGGGAGAACAATGACTC
>NZ_CALLYO010000396.1 GCF_937858865.1 uncultured Amaricoccus sp.
GCGGGCCTTCAGGCCCCCCGAGGCCGGCGCTCACTCCGCAAGCCACAGGAGAGACGATCCGAACGGGCCCCGATCGGACAACCCGCCAGTGAGGCGATACCAATTATTGCGGATCCTATTGCGGATCCTCGCGCGGCCCGGTTTATCGTGCAATTCCAAGTGGTTGACCTCTGGCCGTGATTGAATAATTGGTATCACGTTTCGCCAACCCTAAGCATTTGATTTCGTTAGAACGGCGGCCGATTGCGGATCCCCTTGACCGCTCTTCAGCCTGTCGAGAATTGCCGCCAATGTGTCCGGCGTAACGCCGCGATCATATGCGCCTTTCGCTTTCTCGATCATGTACAGATGGCCAATATCGTCAACTATCGTCAAGGGGTCGGCGAGCTCTCGGAAGAAATCTTTGGACTCAAGCGTGGAAATAATATCACGAACGACAGAATGAACCGTCTCCGGCGGGCAAAGTCTCAGTACCCTTATGATCGCCCGCTCGTGCTCGGTTAACCCCGGAAGGCCAGCGATGTCCTCGTTCGATCCGAGGAGGGAAGCAAGCTCGCGAAAGGACCCCGCGTCACCCGACAGAAGGGCGCTTTCGGGGATCCCAAGCCTCTGACTGATCTGGCGCAGGACTGACGGCTTCGGTTGCGTCCTTCCCGTCTCATAGTTTGCGAGCGCCGATCGGGTGATCCCTACCCTTCGGCTGAAAGCCTCCTGGCTTTCCTCCCCACGCACACGCCGCAGGCGCTCCCCAATTGTGCTGTCTCGTGTTGACATGTGCTAGTTTGTGTATAGAGTTGCTGGCTTGTGTATGCTTGCACGGGACCGGCTCTATGACAACCGTACTGAAGTCAGCTCGCGAGCGTCTGCGTCGCGAAGGCGTGACGGTCGCCGATTGGGCTAAGCGCAATCGGTTTCCCCTGCATGCGGTCCGAGCGGTGCTCTACGGGCGCAACAAGGGAAACTACGGCCAAGCCCACGGGATCGCGGTGGCGCTCGGGGTTAAGGACACCGAAAGGTGAGCTTCGTCTCTCCTAAGGAGTTCGCGGAAGCGCTCGGCATTTCCGAGCGCATTGCTAGACGAGCATTCGCCCGGGGGCGTCCGTGTCATGGCCACGCCCTGCCCGTGATCGAAGTGCCCGGGCAGCGCGGCGGGGCCGGCGGCAAGGTCTGGGCCTTGTCGCTCGACCACTGCTCGCCCGAGCTGCGCGCGATACTTCAGCCGGCGGCTTCGAGCCCCGTTGAAGTCCCCGTTAAAGGGGGCCTTGCCGCTCCGACCATTCGGCTGAAGGGCCGTTCCGATCGGGGACGACGGCGCGTCATCGTCACGCGCGCGTGGGATGCCGGGATTGACCTCCCCGAGGACCGCAAGCGTGCCATTGCCGGCGAGCTGGCGCGCGAAGCGCGCAGCATGGTCGCGAACGACGGCACGTCCAACCGGGAAGTGCTCCGCCTCTGCGCCTTCCACCTTGCGCGGCGCTGCGAGGCGGCGGGCTCCGCCCTGGCGCCGGCCCGACTGCGCGCGATCTGCGCCCTCAATCAGAAGTGGGCGAAGCGGCAGGGTCTCAACCGGTTCCGGTTGGTCCACAAGCACGACTGCGACCACAAGGCTTGGCAGGACGAGGCCGTGCCGCGCATCCGGCGGGCGCTGCACGACACCCCCATGGGGCTGCTGATCGGCGACGTTCACTATGTGGACATCCTCGTTGACGAGAACGGCGAGACGGTGCGCGTGCGGCTGATCGCGTGGCTGGACGCTTCGAGCCTCTTCGCCTGGGTGACGCCCGTGTTCCTGTCGAAAGGCAAGGGCGTCCGGCAGGAGGACGTGGCCGAGGCGCTTTCGCAGGTCGCCTTCTGCCCGCACGGCGGCATCCCGCAGGAGTACTACCTCGACAACGGCTCGGAGTATTCCAAGCTGAAGTCGGCCATGGACCGACTGGCCGACCTCGCCGGAATGCAGTTCAGCGTCACCGCTGCAAAGCCCTACTCGCCGACCTCCAAGGGCGAAATCGAGGGCTTCTTCAACATCCTCGAAGGCATCTTCCGCGGCTTGCCCGGGTGGATCGGCGGCGACCGGACCAACAAGAAGACCGAGAACAAGGGCATGGTCGTGAAGCCTTACGAGCGCGGTCTCGACGCGCTGGCGGCGGATATTCGCGACGCGGTCAGGATCTACAACGACCGGCCGCAGTCCGGCCGGCTCGGCGGCCTGTCGCCCGTCGAAGCGCTCGACGCGAAGATCAGGGCCACCCGCTTCAGCGCGCGCGTCCCGAGCGACGACGCCTTCGACCTGATCTTCAGCCGCCCCGAAACACGGATCGCCCGGCAGGGCATGATCACGATCCGCGGCGCGCTCTACCACTCGCCGCGCATGGACGATCTGCCGGTCGGCGCGCGCTTGGAAGTCCGCGTTCCGCTCCGGAAGGGACGCGACCGCGTCTTCCTGCGCCACGAGAGCGATGATCTTGGCTGGGCCGAGCTGCAACCAGTCTTCGCCCATGGCGAGCGCGCAGGGGCTCGGCACCAAGCCGAGCTGGAAAAGGGCCGAACCGACGCGCTCGAGCACCTGCGGGCGCAGACCGACCCGACCGTCTCGACCTTCGAGCTACAGAAGGCCGCGGTGCGGCAGGTCGCGCCGGCCGCCGGCGATCCCGAAGCCTGGACCTTCGCGATCGACAAGACGCTCCTGCCGCCGAGCCCAGCGGATCGGGCCGAGGCCGAGGATGCCGAGCGGCGGGCCATCATGGAGGAATTCCTCGCGATGAGCGCGAAGAGTGAGAGACCGGCGGCAGCCACCGCCGGCCTCTCTGGTGCAACGTGACCTTTCAGAAGGAGCGTCACATGGAGAAACCTATCATCGAAACCGGGGTCGCATCAACGATCCGCGCGGCCGCGCGGCAGATCGCCGACGGCGCGGGCCTCGGGCTCGCGCGCGGACCGGCCGGCATCGGCAAGAGCTTCGCGCTCGACCTGGTCGCGACCGAGCTGGCAGCGGGCGGCACGGAAGTCGTGCGCGTCACGGCCTCGCCGGTCATCGGCGGCTCCGCCATCGCCTTCATGCGCGCTGTCCTCGCGCCTTATCGGATCGATGTCAGATCAACCCCCGACGCCTTCGACGCAATCTGGGAGCTTCTGCGCGGGCATCCGTTCCAGCGCTTCGGCACGCGCGCCGTCTTCATCGTCGACGAGGCGCAGGAGCTGAAGACCGTCATCCTCGAGACGATCCGCTCGCTCTGGGACCGCGGAACCGACGCGCGCCTCGGCGACGAGCACGCGCCGGCCTTCGGCTGCCTCTTCGTCGGCAACGACACCTTCATGGGCAAGGGCGGCAACGTCCGCACCGCCGCCTTCCGGCCGCTCCTCTCGCGGGTGACGCACAACATCAACCTGCCGCGCCCCTCGCGGACAGAGCTCGCCGACTTCGCCAGCTCCCTCGCGCCGGAGAGCGCGGAGCTTCAGGCGATCCTGCGCGACCTCGGCGAGAGCGCCGGTCACTTCCGGGCGCTGGCGACCGCGATGCGCGTCGCCGGCGGTATGGGCGACGGCCCGATCGGACCGGACCGCCTGCGCGCGGCGATCAAGACGATGGGGGGGGCGGTGATGGCCGAGATGCTGACGCTCAACGCCTACCTGACAGAGGAGCGGCGGGAGGCCCTTCAAGGGCGGTTCGCCCTCTGCACTCCCTTGAGCGAGGCCGAGCTTCCCGTGTTCGGTCGCGCCGTGGAGGAGCTGCCGGAGATTGTCGACGCGCTGCGCGCCGAGCTCCCCGAAGCGAGCCCCAAGGTCGCGGAGCTTCTCGACGCGGCGGCGACCGCGTCGACGATGATCCGGGGCGCTCTCCGCCGGAGCTTCCCCGCCGGAGCTCTCGGCGCGGCCCAGACTGGGAGGGTGCAATGAAGGGGCGTGTGAAGCTCGCCCTCGAGCTGACCGACGCCGAGTGGAACCAGGTCGACGACGTGATCCCGGAAACCGCCGAGCTGATCAGCGACGCGGCGGGAACCCTCGATCTGATGGCGGACATGCTCACAGCCGGCGCGGACCTGCACCCGGCGCGCTGACGAACCTGATCCAGCGTCAGGGTGGCTACGCGATGTCCGTGGGCCTGGCGGCCGAGGAAGTCGCGGCCCTCGGCACGGCTTTCCTGTCCTCCAACCTCGGGCCGGAGGTCGCCGCCACTGCGCTGAGGAACTTCACCGGCGCGCTGGCCAATGGCGAGGCCGCGACCAAACGCCAGTCCGACGTGCTGGGACGGCTCGGCTTCGATACCGTCGACCTTGCCAAGCGAATGCAGATCGACGCGAAGGGCGCGATCCTCGACGTCGTCGGCGCGTTCGGCCAGCTCGAGGCGCACGAACGCGCCGGCGCGATCAGCATGCTCTTCGGCGAGGAGGCAATCGGCAGCGTCACGCCCCTCATCGAAAACCTCGGCTTGCTCGAAACCGCCTTCGGGCTGGTCGGGAACAGGGCCGACTATGCCGGTTCGATGACGCGCGAGTATGAGGGCATCGCTGAGACCACCAAATCCCGCCTGACCGTGCTCACCAACAGCATGACCGCGCTGTCCGTCGTCGCCGGCACCGCACTTCTGCCAGCGTTCGTCGCGCTGCTCGAGGCAACCACGCCGATGATCCAGTCCTTCAGCGACTTCGCGGCGGCCAACCCCGGGCTGATCCAGTCGGTCGCCGGGCTCGGCGCTGGCCTCTGGGTTATCCGCGCCGCGATGCTCGCCACCAATGCCGCCATGATGACCAACCCGATCGTCGCCGTCATCGCTGCGGTCGCCGCGGGCGCCTTCATGATCTATCGGAATTGGGACGGCATCGTCGCCTACTTCTTGGAGAAGATCGACGCCGTCCAGGCCGCCTTCGACGAGGGCCTGCTCAACGGCGTGCTGACCGCGCTCGCCGAGTTCGACCCATTCCGCCTGATGTTCGAAGGCGCGGTCAACCTGGTCGAGTACCTGACCGGCTGGGACCTCTCCGCGATCGAGGAGAGGATCGCCGCCGCCTTCGACTTCAGCCTCTTCGGCGCCGGCATGCGGCTGATCCAGTCGGCCTGGGACGGGATGCTCTCGATCGTCGGGCCGATGGTCAGCTCGATCTCGGCCAAGATCGCCGCCATCGTGCCGGACTGGCTGCTGCGCGCCTGGGACTGGGTCTCGGGCGGCGGGGCGAGCTCGGCCGAGGGGAGCCCCGCCGGCCGCGCGATCGGCGGGGCGGTGCGGGCCGGGCATCTCTACCGCTGGATGGAGGAGGGCGAGGAGCTCTTCGTTCCGCGGGTGGACGGCAACGTCATCTCCACCCGGGAGCTGAAGGCGCTGCGCGCCGGCGGCGCGCGAAGCAGCACGACGACGATCAACAACGACATCGTGGTCCACGCCGCGCCCGGCCAGTCGCCGCAGGAGATCGCGCGCGAGGTCCTGCGCGCGATCGAACGGCGCGCCGGGCGCGGAGCCGAGCTGCACGACGGTGGGGCCTATGCCGTTTAGCGGCTGAAACGAGTTCGGGAATGGAGAGTGCAGGCTCCGTTCTCGTCCCGGAGCGGGGGTTCGTGAAGGTTGCCCCGTTCCGTCGCCTGCGGGAGGTCCGGCTGTTCGTCGTGGTCCGGCCGGTCTTCCCGCAGGCACCATCAACGCCTGGAGGACATGACGAATGACCGCCGCGGACATCGACCTCGCCATTGCCGAGCTGGAGCCGATCCTCGCCGGTTTAACCCGCCTCAAAGGGGCGCTTGAACGGCACCGCGAAGCTCTACTGCAAGATCGGCTGTCAGCCCTGCCGCCCTGCGACGTGCCGCCCACCGAGCACCGCCGCCTGCACCGCCCCGGCGTGCAGGCCAAGCTCGACGCCGACCCCGAGCTTCAGGCATTCGTCCTCGCCCGCCTCGACCGCCTGACCTTCCACAATATTGCCGCGGAGGTCGCTCAATACTTTCCGCCCGAGCGCCGCGTCCGCCACTCTGCCATCCACGCATGGGCTTCCCGCCGCCGGTCCCGCGCCCGGATGAGCCCTGACCATCCCGGATAGCCCGCGGACTGCCGATCACTTCCGAGATCCCGCAATTGGTATCATGGGATAGGAATTGGTTACACTACACCAGTGCCCAAGCAACTATCGTATGATATCATAATCTTAAAAGAATTCGGCACTGCGCGGATCCATGCAGGCCGGTGCGGTCTTGCATCCCGAGCCGTCTGGTGCGAGCGTCCGTCCCCGGTATTCTCCATCAGGGTTGGACGTGCCATGCTCCCCTCCGTCTCCCGACGCACCCTCCTCGGCACCGCCGCCGCGCTCCTCGCCTCGACGGCGCTCCCCCGCCTCGCCCGCGCCGCCGAAGGCGGACGGCTCGTCGTCGCCGCCGACAGCGAGCCGCGCCAGCTCAACCCGGCCATCGTCGCCTCGAACGGTGTCTTCTTCATCGCCTCGAAGGTCGTCGAGCCGCTCGCCGAGGCCTCCTACGAGGGCGACGGCCTGCGTCCGCTCCTCGCCACCGCCTGGGAGGGCTCCGACGACGGCCGCACCATCACCTTCACCCTGCGCGAAGGCGTCACCTGGCACGATGGCACCCCCTTCACCTCGGCCGACGTCGCCTTCTCGGCGATGGAGGTCTGGAAGCCGCTGCAGAACATCGGCCGCAGCCTCTTCGCCGACCTCGAGGCGGTCGACACCCCCGACGATCACACCGCAGTCTTCCGCTTCTCCAAGCCGACGCCGCTGCAGCTCATCGCCAACGCCCTGCCGGTCGTCTCCTCGGTGCTGCCGAAGCATCTCTACGAAGGCACCGACATCGCCGCCAACCCGGCGAACGGCGCCCTCGTCGGCACCGGGCCCTTCACCTGGGGCGAGTATCGTCCGGGCGAATACTACCTCCTGAAGAGGAACCCCGCCTACTGGAACGCCGGCGAGCCGCACCTCGAGGAGATCGTCTTCCGCGTCCTGCCCGACCGCGCCGCCGCGGCGAGCTCGCTCGAGGCCGGCGAGATCCAGCTCGCCGCCTTCTCGGCGGTGCCGCTGGCCGACCTCGCCCGCATCGCCGGGGTGCCGGGCCTCGAGGTCGTCACCAAGGGCTACGAGGCGCTGACCTACCAGCTCGTCGTCGAGATCAACCACCGCAACGAGTACCTGCGGAACCTGAAGGTCCGCCAGGCCATCGCCCACGCCATCGACAAGCGCTACGTGCTCGACGCGATCTTCCTCGGCTACGCCGAGGAAGCGACCGGCCCGGTGCCGAAGAACGCGCCGGCCTTCTACACCGGCGACGTGACCACCTACGGCTTCGACGTCGAGAAGGCCAAGGCGCTCCTCGACGAGGCCGGCTTCCCGGCCGGGCCGGACGGGGTGCGCTTCCGGCTGAACCTCCTGCCCGCGCCCTATTTCAACGAGACCAGGCAGTTCGGCGACTACCTGCGCCAGGCGCTGGCCGCCATCGGCATCGACGCCACCATCGTCGCCAACGACAGCGCCGGCCACCAGAAGGCGGTCTACACCGACCACGCCTTCGACCTCGCCATCGCGCCGACCGTCTTCCGCGGCGATCCGGCGATCTCGACCACGATCCTCGTCCGTTCCGGCATCCCGGCCGGCGTCCCCTTCTCGAACCAGGGCGGCTATGTCAGCCCCGCGCTCGACGCCCTGGTCGACGAGGCCCTCGTCACCCTCGACCCGGCGAAGCGGGTCGAGCTCTACGACGAGTTCCAGCGCCTCGTCACCGCCGACCTGCCGCTCATCAACGTGGCCGACTGGTCCTTCACCTCCGTCGCCTCCGACAAGGTCGAGAACATCGCCACCAACCCGCGCTGGGCGGTGTCGAACTGGGCGGACGTCGGCCTCGAGGAATGAGGCGCCGATAGGTGCCGCGCCTCCTGCGCCGGGTTGCCACGCGGCTCCTCGGCAGCATCCCGGTCCTCGTCATCGTCGTCGTCGGCGTCTTCCTCTTGCTCAACAGCGCCGGCGGCGACGCGGTCGACGCCTACCTCCTCTCGATCGGCGGCGGCGACGCCCAGCAGGCCGAGGAGCTCCGCATCCGCTTCGGCCTCGACCAGTCGGTGACGGCGCGGCTCGCCCTCACCCTCGCCCAGCTCGCCCGCGGCGACCTCGGCTATTCCGTTGCGCTGAACCGCCCGATCGGCGCGGTGATCGCCGAGCGCCTGCCCAACACCCTCTGGCTGATGGGCAGCGCCACCGCCCTCTCCTTCGCCCTCGGCTCCGCCCTCGGCGTCCTCGCCGGCCGCCGCCCCGGCTCGGCCGCCGACCGCCTCCTCTCCGCCGGCTCGCTCTTCCTCTACTCGATCCCGAACTTCTGGCTCGGCCTCGTCCTCTCCGTCGTCTTCGCCGTCCGCCTGCGCTGGCTACCGGTCTCCGGCATCGAGACCATTGCCTCCGGCAAGACCGGCCTCGCCCGCGCCGCCGACATCGCCCAGCACCTCGTCCTGCCGGTCTCCGCCCTCGGCATGATCTACCTCGCGCTCTTCCTCCGCGTCATGCGCGCCGGCATGGTCGAGGCCTGGGGCCAGGACTATACGCTCGCCGCCCGCGCCCGCGGCGTGGCCCCCTGGCGCATCACCCTCAACCACGCCGCCCGCAACGCGCTCCTGCCCCTCGTCACCATGCTCGGGCTGCAGGCCGCCTCGATGCTCGGCGGCTCCGTCGTCATCGAGAGCGTCTTCGGCATCCCCGGCTTCGGCCGGCTGGCGCAGGAGGCGGTCGCCGGCCGCGACGGCCCGCTCCTCATGGGCGTCATCCTGGTCAGCGCCCTCATGGTCGTCGCCGCGAACCTCCTCGTCGACCTCGCCTACGGCGCCCTCGACCCGCGCGTCGGAGGCCCCCGGTGATCCGCGAGCTCCTCCGCCGCCCCGAGGCCCTCCTCGGCGGCCTCCTCCTCCTTCTCATCGCCGGCGCCGCCCTCCTCGCCCCCGTCCTCTCGCCCGGCGACCCGCTCGCCATCGCCGGCCGTCCGCTCGTCCGCCCCTTCACCGACCCGGCCTTCCCGCTCGGCACCGACGGCCTCGGCCGCGACCTCCTCGCCGGCGTCATCCACGGCGTCCGCACATCGGCCGCCATCGGCCTCGCCGCCGCCCTCGTCGCCGTCCTCGCCGGCATGCTCGTCGGCACCGCCGCGGGCTTCGCCGGCGGCCTCGTCGACGAGGCGCTGATGCGCGTCGTCGACGCCTTCCAGATCGTCCCGGGCTTCCTGCTCGCGCTCGCCTTCGTCTCCGTCACCGGCCCCTCGCTCGCCGTCGTCGCCATCGCCATCGCGCTCGGGGCCTGGACCGGCCCGGCGCGGCTCTCCCGCTCGCGCGTCCTCGCGCTGCGCGAGGCCGACTTCGTCGCCGCCGCCCGCGTCATGGGCATGCACCCGGCCGAGATCGCCCTCCGCCAGGTCATGCCGCTCGCGCTGCCGCCCGTCCTCGCGGTCACCGCCGTCATCGTCGCCGGCGCCATCCTGACCGAGTCCGCCCTCTCCTTCCTCGGCCTCGGCGACCCCAACGCCGTCACCTGGGGCGGCATGATCGCCGAGGGCCGCAACCAGCTCCGCTCCGCCGCCTACCTCTCGATCATCCCCGGTATCGCGCTGGTCCTGACCGTCATCTCCATCTACCTCGTCGGCGAGGCGCTGACCGACGTCCTCGCCGGGAAGCGCCAGTCGTGACCTCGCTGGCCACCTGCGACCGCCTCACGGTCCGCTATCCCGGCGCCGCCCGCCCCGCCCTCGCCGACCTCACCCTCGCGCTCCACGCCGGCGAGAAGCTCGCCGTCGTCGGCGAATCCGGCTCCGGCAAGTCCACCCTCGCCCGCGCCCTCGCCGGCCTCCTCCCCGTCGGCACCGCGCTCTCCGGCGCGATCCGCTGGTCCGGCCCCCCGCCGCGCCCCGGCCGCGACATCGGCACCGTCTTCCAGGACCCCGGCGCGAGCCTCGACCCGCTCCTCACCGTCGGCGCCCACCTCGTCGAGGGGCTCCGCGCCCCCCTCCCCCTCGGCCGCGCCGAGGCCCGCGCCCGCGCCGCCGCGCTCCTCGCCCGCGTCCACATCCCCGACCCCGAGCGGGCGCTCGCCGCCTGGCCGCACCAGTTCTCCGGCGGCCAGGCCCAGCGCATCGCCATCGCGCTCGCCATCGCCGCCGGCCCGCACCTCCTCGTCGCCGACGAGGCGACCTCGGCCCTCGACGTCCTCGTCCAGGCCGAGATCGTCGCGCTCCTGCGCGAGCTCTGCCGCGACGCCGGCATGACGCTCCTCTTCATCACCCACGACATCGCGCTCGCCGGCACCCTCGCCGACCGGGTCGCCGTGCTCCACGACGCGCGCCTGGTCGAGATCGGCCCCGCCGCGCGCCTCCTCGCCGCCCCGCGCGAGCCCTATACCCGCGCCCTCCTCGCCGCCCAGCTCGACCTCGCGAGCCCCCGCCTCGTCGGGACCCGGCCATGACCCTCCTCGACGCCAGGGGCCTCGCCAAGACCTACCCCGGCGAGCGGCGCATCCGCGCCCTCGACGACGTCTCGCTCTCGATCGCGGCCGGCGAGACCCTCGGCCTCATCGGCCCCTCCGGCTGCGGCAAGTCGACGCTGGCCCGCG
This sequence comes from uncultured Amaricoccus sp., assembly GCF_937858865.1. Taxonomy (GTDB): domain Bacteria; phylum Pseudomonadota; class Alphaproteobacteria; order Rhodobacterales; family Rhodobacteraceae; genus Amaricoccus. Next base: position 10,566 of record NZ_CALLYO010000396.1, read on the forward strand.
TCCTCGCCCGCCTCGCCACCCCCGACGCCGGCTCGGTGCGCCTCGACGGCCTCGACTGGCTCGCCCTCTCCGGCGCCGGCCTGCGCCACGCCCGCCGCCGCCTGCAGATGGTTTTCCAGGACCCGGCCGCCGCCTTCCACCCCCGCGCCACCGCCGGCGGCGCCGTCGCTGACGCGCTGCGCATCCACCGCCTCGTCCCCCGCCGCGACCGGCCCGAGGCGGCGGCGGCGCTGCTCCGCCAGGTCGGCCTCTCCCCCGACCTCGCCCGCCGCCCGGTCGCCACCCTCTCCGGCGGCCAGCGCCAGCGGGTCGCCATCGCCCGCGCCATCGCCCCCCGCCCGCGGCTCCTCGTCCTCGACGAGGCGGTCTCCGCCCTCGACGCCTCGGTCCGCGCCCGCGTCCTCGACCTGCTCGTCCGGCTCCAGGCCGAGCTCGGCCTCGCCTATCTCTTCATCGGCCACGACCTCGCGGTGGTGCGCGCCGTCTCCCACCGCATCGCGGTGATGGACGCGGGGCAGATCATCGAGACCGGCCCCGCCGAGGCGCTCCTCTCCGACCCCGGGAGCCCGCTCCTCCGCCGGCTGATCGCCGCCGTGCCCGCGCTCCACCGCAAGGATCCTCCCGTGTGACCGCCCCCGTCCTGCCCTGGCTCCCCCTCCCGGACGCCCCGACCTTCCCGCCCGCCGGCTACGCTCCCCTCGCCGACGCCATCGCGCGCCTCCTCGGCACCCGCAACGACGTCCTCCTCATCCAGGCCGAGGCCGTCGTCGCGCTCGAGGCGACCGCCACCTCCCTCGGCCGCCCCGGCCTGCGCGCCCTCAACGTCGTCACCTCGACCTACGGCCGCTGGTTCGGCGCCTGGCTCCGGCGCGCCGGCGCCGAGGTCGCCGACCTCGCCGCCCCCGAAGGCCAGCCCGTCGCCGCCGCCGCGCTCGCCGAGGCCCTCGCCGGCGCCCGCTTCGACCTCGTGGCCCTCGTCCATGCCGAGAGCGCCTTCGGCATCCTCAACCCGCTCGAGGAGGCCGCCGCCCTCGCCAAAGCGCAGGGCGCCCTCCTCGTCGTCGACGCCGTCGCCTCGTTCGGCGGCCACCCGCTCGACGTCGACGCCCTCGGCATCGACGTCGCCGTGATCGGCCCGCAGAAGGCGCTCGGCGGGCAGGCCGGCGTCTCCGCCGTCGCCGTCTCCCCCGCCGCCTGGGCGCGCATGGCCCGGCCCGGCGCGGCGCCCTCGATCCTCTCGCTCGCCGACCAGCGCGCGCTCTGGCTCGAGACCGGCCGCCGCGAGCTCCCCGGCACCCCCTCGGCGCTCGAGTTCCACGCCCTCGCCCAGACCCTCGCCCGCGTCGAGGCCGAAGGGCTCGCCGCGATCGTCGCCCGCCACCGCCGCGCCGCCGCCGCCGCCCGCGCCGGCGCACGGCAGCTCGCCGGCCGCGCC
>NZ_CALLYO010000397.1 GCF_937858865.1 uncultured Amaricoccus sp.
CGCGACTTCGCGCCGCTTCGGAAGTTTCGCCGGGGACGGTTGAAACATCGGCCGGCGTGCCGGGCACGGCGCTGAAACCGGGCGCTGCTAGGCGGGCAGGATCGCCAGAGAGATCCGGGAGGAGAGAGGATGGACGTCCGGCACTTCCTTCATGCCCCTGCGCGGGGCGCCGGCCGTCCGGTCGTCGCGCTGCACGGGTCGGCGGGCTCGGGGGCGGCATGGCGCGGGCTTGCCGGCTATCTCGAGGGGCGCTTCCGCGTCGTCACGCCCGATCTGCCCGGCTACGGCGGCTCGCCGCCGCGAGGGAGGGTCGGCCTCGCGGGCGACGCGGCGGCGGTCATGGAGCTGATCGGCGGGATCGGCGAGCCGGTGCATCTGGTCGGGCACGGCTGGGGCGGGCTCGTGGCGCTGCGGCTCGCGGTCGAGCGGCCGCAGGCGGTGGCGAGCCTGACGCTGGTCGAGCCGGCGGCCTTCCATCTGCTGCGGGCCGGCGCCGCGGCCGACCGGCGGCTCTACGCCGAGGTGATGGCGCTCGGCGCGGCGTTCGATCCGGCGGCCGGGCCGGCGCGGCGGGAGGCGGCGATGCGGCTCCTCGTCGACTACTGGAACGGGGCGGGCGCCTGGGGGCGGACGAGCGCGCGGCTGCGCGGCCGGCTGCTCGCCAGCCACGACCGGCTCCACGGCGAGTTCCGCGCCCTGGCCGAGGAGCCGGCGCGGCCCGGCGACCTCGCGCGGATCGCCTGCCCGACGCTGGCGATCATGGGGCTCGACTCGCCGCTGCCGAGCCTGCGCGTCACCGACATGATCGCGGGTCTCGTCCCGCGGGCGACGCTCAGGATCGTGCCGGACGCCGGGCACATGCTGCCGCTGACCGACCCGCACCTGGTCGATCCGATGATCGCCGGGCATCTGGCGGCCGCGGACCGCATGCGCCGCGAGGTCGTGCCGCTTGCCGCCTGGCGCGGGCGGGCGGGGCTCAGATCAGCCGGTAGCGCAGCATCTCGGCGAGGGTCGGGGTGCCGCGCAGCCGGATCCGCGGCAGGGGGTCGGGGAGGGTGAACTCCTCCGCCGGCTCGCCGCGGCGGCGGCGGCGCCATTCGCGCTGGTACTCGGCGCGGCAGGGCTTGCAGTAGGCGGTGCGCGGCGTGGAGGCCGGGCGGGTGTGGCAGCGGCTGCAGGGCTTCGGTTCGGCCTTCATCGGCTCGCGTTCCTTCGTGACACATAACAATCCGAACGCCTGGAGGGCGCAGTCTCGGAGGGTCGGCGAGACGGAACTCCTGCTCGTGCGTTCCGCCCCGTTCGCAGGTCGGATGCGGCACGCTGCCTGAACCCTCAGCTCCGTCTCGGGCGCCTATATCGGCGGAAATCCGCCGATTGTCTTGCGCGACTCCGCCACAAAGTTGCGATCAGCGACCAAATTTGCCGCACTATGCTCGTCCCAGGAGCATCCTGCCCGGCGGGATGCAACTTCGGCGAGGGCAACGGATGCACGTGGTCCCGGTCACCTGGATACGGCACGTCGCGGACGAGCTCGGCGGCGACTCGA
>NZ_CALLYO010000398.1 GCF_937858865.1 uncultured Amaricoccus sp.
TGGCGGGCGCTTCTCGCCCGCCGGGTCGGGCGCTGCCCTCCTCGTCCTGGAATGGCAGTTGATGTAGGGGGGCGGGCCGGTGCCGTCCGGCGTGAGCCCGGCGTCAGCGCTGGGCGAGGCGGGGGGCGGGGCCGATCGGGATCGGGCCGAGGCGGGCGAGGCCGTCGGCGAAGTCGAGCGGCACCTCGAGCGCGTCGCCGTCGCCGCCGAGGCGGGCGAGCAGGCCGAGGCCGGAGCGCAGCGCGCCGGCGAGGGCGGGGGCGAGCGCGCCGCTCGCCTCGGCCACCTCGATCATGGCGCGCCAGTTGCGGGCGTGCAGGTCGAGCCGGCCCTCGGCGAAGCCCGCGTCGTCGACGGCGAGCGTGCCGCGCCCGCGCAGGTCGAGCTTGCCCCAGGTGAAGGAGAGCTCGCGGATCTCGACCTGCTCCAGCGCCGGATTGTCGCTCTCGATCGCCTGGCGGTCCCAGGGGCGGTCGAAGTGGAGGGTCGAGTCGAGGGCGATCGGGCCGATCACGGCCGGCAGCACGCCGTCGGCGCGGAAGCCGGCGACGACCTCGGGCGGCAGCGCGAGGCTCTCGGCGTTGAAGGCAAGGTCGTGCGCGAAGGGGGTGCCGTCGGCGGCCCGGCGGGTGGCGAGGATCGCCTTGCCGATGCCGGCGGTCCAGCCGGCGTCGCCCCGGAGCTGCATGTTCTCGATCTCGAAGGTCATGTGGTCGAGCTCGAGCCGGGTGCTGGGGCGGAAGATGACCGAGCCGCGCAGGACGTCGCTGGTGGCGCGGATGGTCTCGTAGGGGGTGGAGACGACCTGCTCGCCGCTCAGCACGGCGATGACGTGGTTGGGCTTGTAGGAGAGCGAGAGGATCCGCAGCCCGCCCGCCTGCCAGGCCCAGCCGGCGGCGGGATCGGAGAGGGAGAGGTCGCTGACGACCGTGTCGACGCGGTTGGGGAAGCCGCGCACCCTCAGATCCTCGGCCTCGGCCACCCAGCCGGCGGCGCGGCGGTCGGCGAGCCAGGCCTCCATCGCCCGGTCCCGCGCGGTGGCCTGGACGAACCACCAGCCGCACCAGGCGAGCGCCGCCAGGATCAAGATTGCCAAGAGCGCGCGCATGTCCTACCCCCAACTCCGACCATCGTGCCGGTCCGAAGGCGCCGGGCGCCTCGGGCAGGCGGGGCTTAGCGCAGGCGCGCGGACGGGAACAGCGGATTATGGACGGCGGCGGGCAGGCGGGCTTCTGGGTCTTCGGCTACGGCTCGCTGATCTGGTCGCCGGGCTTCGAATATGCCGACCGGCGGGTGGCGACGCTCTGCGGCTACCGCCGCGCCTTCTGCATGACCTCGATCGTCTACCGCGGCACGCCGGAGGCGCCGGGGCTGGTGCTGGCGCTCGACCGCGGCGACGGCAGCGGGAGCTGCGTCGGCGTCGCCTACCAGGTGGCGGCGGAGCGGGCGGCGGCGACGCTCGCCTACCTGCGCGAACGCGAGCTCGTCTCCTACGCCTATACCGAGGCGCGGCTGCCGGTGGCGCTCGAGGACGGCGAGGCGGTCGAGGCGCTGGTCTATGTCTCGAACCCGGCGCACGCGCAGTACCGCGGCGGGCTGAGCCTCGAGGCGCAGGCCGAGGTGATCGCCCGCGCCGTCGGGCCGCGCGGGCCGAACCGCGACTATCTGCTGAAGACGGTGGAGAGCCTCGAGACGCTCGGGCTGCACGACCCCGACCTCGCCCGGCTGGCGGAACTGGTGCGCGAACGTCCGGAATGAGCGATCACCCTTTCGTGCGCCGCCGCGGGTAACGCCCGCGCGCCCGGCTGCGTATGGAGGGCCATGGAGATGCCGATGAACCGCAGGGTCCCGCCGCGCCTCGAGGCGCCCGCCGCGCGGCAGGCGCTCGGATGAGCGGCGCGGTCGCCGGGCACCGGCTGTCGACGCGGCTCTGGCACTGGGTCAATGCGGCCGTCTTCTTCGTCCTGCTGATGAGCGGGCTGATGATCTTCAACGCCCATCCCCGGCTCTACTGGGGGGAGTATGGCGCGGACTACGATCCGGCCTGGCTCGAGATCGGCGCCGACGCGGGGCGCGGCTACCTGCGGGTGGGGGAGGTGCAAATCGACACCACCGGCGTCCTCGGCACCAGCCGGACGAAGGGCCGGGTGTGGAACGTCGCCTTCCCGGGCTGGGCGACGATCCCCTCGACCTACGACCTGGCGCTGGCCCGGCGCTGGCACCTGAGCTTCGCCTGGCTCCTGGCGCTCGGGCTCGCCGGCTATGCGGGCTGGAGCCTCGTGAACGGGCATCTCCGCCGCGACCTCGTGCCGCGGGCGGCGGAGGTCGCGCCGGGGAACCTGCGGGCGGAGATCGGGCGGCACCTGCGGCTCGACTTCCCGCGGGACCGCTACAACGTGCTGCAGAAGCTCGCCTATCTTGTCGTGCTGCTGGTGCTGCTGCCGCTGATGGTGCTGAGCGGGCTCACCATGTCGCCGTCGATGGACGCGACCTGGCCGTGGCTGCTCGACCTCTTCGGCGGGCGGCAGACGGCGCGCTCGGTGCATTTCATCCTCGCCTGGACGCTGGTCGGCTTCCTGCTCGTGCATCTCGCGATGCTGCTGCTGGCCGGCCCGGTCGGGCGGGTGGGGGCGATGATCACCGGGCGGCGCCGCGCGCCGGGGGAGGGGGGCTGATGGCGCGGCTTCTCACCCGCCGCCGGCTGCTGCGCGGCGCCGGGCTCGCGGCGCCGGCGCTCCTCCTCGCCGGCTGCGACCGGCTCGGGGCGAGCCCGAGCTTCCGCGACATGGTGCTCGGCTCGGGGGAGTGGCTCTCCTGGCGGGTGCACCGGCTGATCGGGGCGAACGCGCTGGCGCGCGAGTACGACCCGGCCGAGATGTCGCCGCGCTTCCGCACCAACGGCAACACCAGCCCGCGCGCGCCGGAGTGGCAGCGCCACGCCGCGGCGGGCTTCGCCGACTGGCGGCTCGCGGTCGGCGGGCTGGTCGAGGGCCCGCGGGGCTTCTCGCTCGCCGAGCTCCGCGCGCTGCCGGTGCGCAGCCAGATCACCCGGCACGACTGCGTCGAGGGCTGGAGCGCGATCGGCAAGTGGACGGGGACCCCGCTCGCGGAGGTCCTGAACGCGGTGCGGCTCCTGCCCGTCGCGCGCTACATCGTGCTTCACTGCGCCGACGACTTCGGCGGCGAGCCCTACTACGAGAGCATCGACCTCGTGGACGCCTTCCACCCGCAGACGATCCTCGCCTGGGGGATGAACGACGCGCCCCTGCCGCTCGGCCACGGCGCGCCGCTGCGCCTGCGCGTGGAGCGCCAGCTCGGCTACAAGCACGCGAAGTTCGTCATGCGCATCGAGGCGGTGGCGAATCTCGCCGCCACCGGGCGGGGCAGGGGCGGCTTCTGGGAGGACGTTGCCGGCTACGACTGGTACGCCGGGATCTGACGGCTCATATTAACCGACCGTCAAATTCGTATGGCCGCTTTCCAGCCGCTTTCCGGCCGCCTTCCAGCCCGTCCAAACCCTTGTTAATATGAGCGGAATCCCCCACCGCCCCTCCGGATGCCCAGTCGATCGCCCGGAGGCCGTATCAGGAGAGCTTGGCCGTGCCGCGGACCGGCACGAGCTGCATGACGATGCCGACCAGCAGCAGCCAGGCGCTCGAGAGCAGCAGCCCGAGCTTCACCGCCTGCGGCGGGTCGAAGTTCTCCCAGACCGACCAGGCGCCGAAGACCACCCAGGCGAGGCAGATCGGCAGGTTCACCTTGCGCCAGCGCTCGGTCCTGACCGGATGGATGAACTTGAGCCAGGTGAACTGGCCGAGGCCCATCAGCACGATGCTGGCGGCGGTGACCCAGACCGGCGGCTGGAAGGTGAGGAAGACGAGGAGCGGCATCTGCCAGACGGCGGGGAAGCCCATGAAGCAGTTGTCCGCCGTCTTCATCCTGACGTCGGCGAAATAGACGACGCCGGTCAGCGCGATGAAGAGGGCGGCGACCAGCGACCAGGGCCAGGGGATGAGCTCGGAATAGACGAGCGCATAGGCCGGGATGAAGACGTAGGTCAGATAGTCGACCACGAGGTCGAGCACCGTCCCGTCCCAGTTGGCGGCATTGTGCTTGGTGTCGACCTTGCGCGCCAGCGGCCCGTCGATGCCGTCGACGATGAGGGCGAGCACCAGCCAGCCGAACATCTGCCGCCAGTTCCCGGCGGTCGCGGCAATGAGGGCCATCAGCGCCAGCGCGGCGCCCGACCCGGTCAGAAGATGCACGGCGAACGCCAGCGGCTTGGTCTTCATTTCCTCCAGATACGGCGAAAGTTCCACGAGCGGAACCCCGGATCGCTTGCCGGCGCACCGGCCGCGTGCGAGCATCGCGCGCCATGAACGAAGGCGACCCCGTGCGGTGGAAGCTCTACGCCGAGGCCTTCCGTCTCTGGCTCCCCGTCGTCATCTCGGTCTGCGCCATCTCGCTCACCATCTTCCAGGCGGTCAGCACCCGCCGCCACACCCGGCTGAGCGTCCAGCCGCGCATCGAGTGGCGCGTGACCGAGGAGGCGGTCCCCGGCACGCTCGACCTCTCGCTCGCCAACGTCGGCTTCGGCCCCGGCGCCATCCGCGACCTCGCCTTCGTCGTCGACGGCGAGGCGATCCCGGCGACCGGCCTCG
>NZ_CALLYO010000399.1 GCF_937858865.1 uncultured Amaricoccus sp.
CTCGCCGGGGCGCAGGCGGCGCTCGAGGCGGCGATGGCGCGGGCCGAGCCGGCGCCAGCCGAGGCTGTCGACCCGGGCCTGACGGCGCTCGCCCGCGACAGCGCCTCGCTGACTGCGCTCGCCGAGGCGCTGGCCAAGGCCCCCGACGCGCCGGAGCCGCCGCCGGGGCCGGCCGGGCCGCTCGTCTGGCCGGTGGCGGGACAGGTGGTGCGCGGGTTCGACGAGCCGGATGCGGCACGGGTGCGCCGGCCGGGGATCGTCGTCGGGACGGCGGCGCTCGCGCTCGTCACCGCGCCGGCGGACGCCGTGGTGCGCTACGCAGGACCCTTCCTCGAGTACGGCTATGTCGTGGTGCTCGCGCCCGAGCCGGAGACGATGGTGATCCTCGCCGGCCTCGCCCGGCTGCAGGTCCGGACGGGCGCGACGGTCGCGCGGGGCGATCTCGTCGGGCTGATGGGCGGAAGGCCGCCCGATGTTGAAGAATATGTGATGGCGCCCGAGGCCGAGACTGGCGCAGGCGTGGGAGAAACGCTGTATATAGAGGTCCGCCACGGAAAGGGGCCGGTCGATCCGGAGCCGCTCTTCGTCGGTCAGAACGGATAGGAACGCTATGAAGAAGATCTGGTTGGCAGGGGTTGGCGGCGCCGTGGCGGGCGTGATCGTGAGTACCCAATTCGCGGTGCCCCTGCTGGCGCAGGAGGCCGACAGGCAGAAGTCGGTCTACGAGGAGCTCGACCTCTTCGGCGATATCTTCGAGCGGATCCGCTCGTCCTACGTCGAGCCGGTCGAGGACAAGGTGCTGATCGAGGCGGCGATCAACGGGATGCTGACGCATCTCGACCCGCATTCGAGCTACATGCCGGCCGACGAGTTCGACGACATGCGGGTGCAGACCAAGGGCGAGTTCGGCGGCCTCGGCATCGAGGTGACGCAGGAGAACGGCTTCGTGAAGGTGGTCTCGCCGATCGACGGCACGCCGGCCGACCGGGCGGGCGTGCAGCCGGGCGACTTCATCACCGCGGTGAACGGCGAGAGCGTCGCCGGGCTGACGCTCGACGAGGCGGTGGATCTGATGCGCGGGCCGGTCGGCTCGGAGATCACGATCACGCTGCAGCGCGAGGGCACGCCCGATCCGATCGACGTGAAGCTGACGCGCGAGACGATCACCATCTCGCCGGTGAAGGCGCGGCTCGAGGACGGGGTGGTCGTGATCCGGCTGACCACCTTCAACGAGCAGACCTATCCCGAGCTCGAGGAGCAGCTGCGCGCGCAGGTCGAGGCGGCCGGCGGCATGGAGAAGGTGACGGGCGTGGTGCTCGACCTCAGGAACAACCCCGGCGGGCTGCTCAACCAGGCGATCTCGGTGGTGGACGCCTTCATCGACTCGGGCGAGATCGTCTCGACGCGGGGGCGCGATCCGCGCGACAGCGAGCGGTACAACGCGACGCCGGGGGACCTGACGGGCGGCAAGCCGATGGCGGTGGTCATCAACGGCGGCTCGGCGAGCGCGTCGGAGATCGTGGCGGGGGCGCTGAAGGACCATCACCGGGCGGTGGTGATCGGGACGCAGAGCTTCGGCAAGGGGTCGGTGCAGACGATCATGCCGGTGCAGGACGAGGGGGCGATCCGGCTGACGACGGCGCGCTACTACACGCCGTCGGGGCGGTCGATCCAGGCGCTCGGCGTCGCGCCCGACATCATCGTCGAGCAGCGGATGCCGGAGGCGACCGAGGAGGAGGAGACGCTGCCGCCGGCGCGGAGCGAGGCGGACCTGCGGGGGTCGCTCTCGAACGACAGCCTGACCGAGGACGAGAAGAAGATCCTCGAGGAGGACCGCAAGCACAAGGAGGAGACGGCGCGGCTCCGGGCGGAGGACTATCAGCTCAGCTACGCGATCGACATCCTGCGCGGCATGTCCTACCTGGCGGCGGCGAACGGCGATCCGGCGGCGCCCGCGCAGCAATGACCGAGGCGGAGATCCTGGCGCTGCCCTATCGGCCCTGCGTCGGGATCATGCTGGTGAACCGGGGCGGCCGGGTCTTCGCCGGGCAGCGGCTCGACAATCCCGCGCCGGCCTGGCAGATGCCGCAGGGCGGGATCGATCCGGGCGAGGCGCCGCGGGAGGCGGCGCTGCGCGAGCTCGGCGAGGAGACCGGAGTCCCGGCCTCGGCGGTCGAGCTGGTGGCGGAGACGCCGGGCTGGCTGACCTACGACCTGCCGCCGGAGCTGGTGCCGCGGATCTGGAAGGGGCGGTTCCGCGGGCAGAAGCAGCGCTGGTTCCTGATGCGCTTCCTCGGCGACGACCGGCTGATCGACATCCGGACGCCGACGCCGGAGTTCCGGGAGTGGGCCTGGATCGAGCCGGGCGAGCTGCCGGAGCGGATCGTGCCGTTCAAGCGGGAGATCTACCGGCAGGTGCTGGAGGCGTTCGCCCGGCACCTGGGCTGAGCGCGGGGGGCTGCGGTCGGCTACCTGCTTCGGACGATCGTGGCGACCGAACGACGTATCAGCGACCGGGGCCCGTGCCGGGGCAGACTGGGGTTCTGCCGGCAGCGGGGCCGGCACAGCCGCCTTCGCCGGTCCGATGCCGAGATCGCCGTCCATTGTCAGGGCCCTGGTCTTCCTGTTCGCCGCGGTGTGTCTCGCCCGCGGGGCAGGTGCCGGCGATGTCGATTTCCCGCTGCGCTGGAGCCCGGACCACCGGTATCTGGTGGATCAGGGCGGGGTGCCCTTCCCGATACTGGGGCGGACGTCCTGGAACGTCACGCGGCTCTCGCCCGAGGACTATCGCGGCTACGTCGACGACACCGTCGCGCGCGGGTACAACGCGATCGAGATATGGATGCCGATCCACGATCCGAGCCATCAGCCCCCGCAGTACGCCGGCAACGGCGCGGCGCCGTTCCTGCGCAGCCTCGACGGGTCGTCGTGGAACGGAAGGACGGACTATTCCGACGTCTCCGCGCAGGCCCCGGATCTCTCCAGCCCGAACGAGGCCTTCTGGAGCTACGTCGATGACCTGCTCTCCTACTGCGAGTCGCGCGGCGTCCTCGTCTTCGCCTTTCCCGCCTATGTCGGCTTTCAAGGGGGGGAGTGGGGCTGGATGCAGGAGATGGTCGCGAACGGACCGGACCGGACGCAGGCCTTCGGGTCGTGGATAGCCGAGCGGTACAGGGACCGGAGGAACCTGGTCTGGATGGTCGGCGGCGACATGGGGACCGGGGAAGGGCCGAAAGGGCCGAACCTCTTCAGCCCCGAGCAGACCCTGGTCGAGGCCGCCCTGATCCGCGGCCTGAAATCCGTGCCCGACCAGGCGTCCGTGCTCTACAGCGCCGAATGGGCCTCGGAGTCGATCGCGACGGATCAGACGTCGTTCGGGCACGAGATGACCCTCAACGGAGCCTATTCGTGGACCGGGGATGTCGCCACGCACTCGAGACGCGCGTACGCGCGCGAGCCGGCGATGCCCGCCTTTCTGCTCGAGGAGCCCTACGACGAGGAGGGGCGGGATGGCAACCGCGTCAATCCCCACGCCGTGCAGCCGGTGCGCCGCTTCCTGTGGTGGGGGTGGCTGTCGTCGATCGGCGGCTTCATCGCCGGCAACGGATATGTGTGGCTGTTCGAGGACGACCACTTCTGGACCTGGCGGAACGAGCGCTGGCAGGATCATCTGGACACGCCGGGCACCCGCGACGTCGCCAACCTGAACCGCTTCGTCCGGTCGCATCCCTGGCACGAGCTGGTGCCCTCGGGCCTGGGCGGCATGAGGGAGCTCATCGTCTCGGGAGGCGGGCTGCCGGAAGCCGCCGACTATGTCGCGGCAGCGGCGGCGCCGGACGGCTCCCTGCTGGTCGCATACGTTCCGCCGGCGCATGCGGGCGCGATCGGGGTGGACATGACCGCGATGCGGGGCGCCTCGAGCGCGGAATGGTTCGACCCGACGGCAGGCACCTACGTGGAAGTCGCGTCGGGCATCGACAACTCCGGCAGCCGCGAGTTCGCCGTACCCGGCAAGAACCGGGCCGGCGAGAGGGACTGGGTCCTGGTGCTCAGAAGCGAATAGCTTGTCGACGGGTTCAGCCGTGCTCGACGACGGGGAATGTGCCTTCGGCGGGGAGGGGTGATGTATCCCGGATCCGGGTGGGGCGGGACTCGATTACGACCTGGAAGAGGAAGAGCGCCATGGCGAGCAGCGAGAGGCTGGCGCCGACGCCGATCAGCGGCTCGAAGCGCGGGTCGAGGGTGAGGAGGAGGGCGGCGAGGGCGCCGGTCATGGTGACGAAACCCACGGTGGCGATGCCGGCCTGGATCCAGGCGAGGCGGATGCGCAGGAGCGCGGCGCCGCGGTAGTAGAGGCCGTAGAGCGCCATCGACACCCAGCCGAGAAGGTTGAGATGGGCATGGGCCGGCATCAGCGTAAAGTCGTGGTTCGTCGCCATGAAGATGCCGAGACCCATGCCGCAGAGCGCTGCCGTGGCGGCGACCGCGATACAATACTGCTCGATACGCATGAACCCTGTCCTCTGACTCTGGCCGCCCGGTGG
>NZ_CALLYO010000400.1 GCF_937858865.1 uncultured Amaricoccus sp.
GGCGTTGCGCTCGCGCGGCCGCCGTCAACGTATGCTTGGCCTCCGCCGTCAGGCGAAGATCGAGTTTTTCGGTGCGGTTGACGCGTGCGGACATGATGCTGCCTCCCGGACACAGCAAGGCCGGAAATGCCAGACACTGTCAAGACGTTTTGGCTCAAGCCTCCAAGGTCAGCGGGTGTCGGTCCCGGTCAAGACCTGCTCCCCCGGTGCGAGGAGCTCCTTCAGCCGCTGGCGGCAGCGTTCGGTCATCCAGGGGATGAAGGCCTGCACCTTGGGGTCCTGCAGCCGGCGGTGCGGGTAGAGGCAGGCGAAGCGGATCGGCAGCGGCGGCGTGCCGGGCAGGAGCGGCACCAGGGCGCCGGAGGCGAGATGCCCGGCGACCTCGAAGCGCGGCCGGTTGGCGATGCCGGCGCCCTGCAGCGCCCAGTCGGTCAGGATGTCGGCCTCGTCGGCGTCGAAGGCGCCGTGCGGGGTGATCTTGAGCGGGCCGTCGTGCGTCGCGAAGGTCCAGTAGTATTCGCGCGAGCCGGGGAAGCGCAGCAGCAGGCAGTTGTGGTTCTGCGCGATCAGGTCGTGCGGCGTCTCCGGCGTGCCGTGCTCGGCGACATAGGCGGGGGCGGCGACGAGCACCCGCTCGCAGTCGGCGATGGTGCGCATCTTGAGGCTCGAATCCTCGAGCGTGCCGAGGGCGAAGGCGACGTCGACCCCCTCGGCCAGATAGTCGACCTTGCGGTCGGAGAGGCGCAGCCGCACCTCGATGCCGGGGAAGGCGGCATGGAAGGCCGGGATGAGCGGGGCGACGATCCGCCGCCCGATGCCGAGGGGCGTGGTCACCATCAGCGCGCCCTTCGGCTGCAGCGAGAAGGAGGCGACGGCGGCCTCGCTCTCCTCGATCGCCTCGAGCACGCGCTTGGCCGTCTCGTAGTAGGCGCGGCCGACCTCGGTCGGGGTGAGCTTGCGGGTGGTGCGGTTGAAGAGCCTGACCCCGAGCCGCTCCTCGAGCTCGCGGATGCGGTTCGAGGCGACCGCCGGCGTCAGCCGGTTGTCGCGGCCGCCGGCGGTGATCGAGCCGAGCTCGACGGTGCGGGTGAAGACGCGGATGCTCTCGAGGTAGGGCATGGGGTGCCTTGCCGATTTTCAAGCGTCCGTTGAATTTGACTGCGGATTGCGGCGGGTTTCAAGCAGAACGGCTTTCGGCGACCATGGGGCTCCAAGGACAGGGAGGGAGAGACGGCATGGAGCGCGTGTTGCGCGGGCGGCTGCTGCGGTTCCTGGCGGAGCCGAAGGGAATTTCCGATACCGCCTCCTACGCCTATTGCGAGGACGGGGCGATCCACGTCCGCGACGGCCTCGTGGTGGCGAGCGGGCCGGCGGAGGCGGTGATCGCCGCGGCCGGGCCGGGGGTGGAGGTGGTCGACCACCGCCCGCACCTTCTCATGCCGGGCTTCGTCGACACCCACATCCACATGCCGCAGATGCAGGTGATCGCCTCCTGGGGGGCGCAGCTGCTCGACTGGCTGAACAGCTACACCTTCCCCGAGGAGACGAAGTTCTCCGACCCCGCCCATGCCGAGCGCATCGCCGGGCGCTTCTTCGACGAGCTGCTGCGCCACGGCACCACCACCGCCGTCGCCTACTGCTCGGTGCATCCCGGCTCGGCCGAGGCCTATTTCGCCGCGGCGGAGCGGCGGAACCTGCGGATGATCGGCGGCAAGGTGATGATGGACCGCAACGCGCCCGAGGGCGTGCTCGATACCGCGCAGGCTTCCTACGACGACAGCAAGGCGCTGATCGGCCGCTGGCACGGGCGCGGGCGCGGGCTCTACGCGGTGACGCCGCGCTTCGCCATCACCTCGACCCCGGCGCAGCTCGAGGCGGCGGGCGCGCTCGCCGCCGAGCATCCCGAGTGCTACGTGCAGACGCATCTCTCGGAGAACCGCGACGAGATCGACTTCACCCTTTCGCTCTACCCCGAGGCGCGCGACTATCTCGACGTCTACGAGCGCTACGGCCTCCTCGGGCCGCGCAGCCTCTTCGGCCATTCGATCCATCTCTCCGACCGCGAGCGGGGCGCGATGGCCGAGACCGGCTCGGTCGCCGTCTTCTGCCCGACCTCGAACCTCTTCCTCGGCAGCGGGCTCTTCGACGATGCCGGGCTCGG
>NZ_CALLYO010000401.1 GCF_937858865.1 uncultured Amaricoccus sp.
TGCCGTCTTCGGCGATCCCAAGATGACCACCGCGCTCCTCGACCGCCTCACCCATCACTGCGATATCGTCGAGACCGGCAACGAGAGCTGGCGCTTCAAGAACCGCGCCTGACATCTCCTCGCCCCACCGGAGCGGGACCCGGCCCGTCTCCGCCATCCGCACCGCTCCGCCGGGACGGACCCCGCTCCTCGCACCCAGGCGGGGTCCCGATTGGACGCCGATCAGGGGTCCCCATCCCATGCCGATTGACAGTCGGAGGCGACGCTGTGGCTCTCGTCGACGATGACCGCGCAATAGTCGCTGAAGCGCTCGAACTCGACGTGCCTGGTGTTGGAGAGAACCGAAAGATGGGTCGCGTCTCTCGACCAGTTCTTCACCACTCGTGCCGGGGCGACGACCTGCACGCTGGTGCGCGGGGTCCGGCGGAAGCGGTCGCTCTGCATACAGCCCTTGTAGATGCGCTGGAGGACGATCGCGAGCGCCTTGCCGATCTCTGTCTTTCCCGAGCCTGGCGGGGCGACGACCACGACGTAGCCGTGCTCGTAGGAGATCCGTGCCGATTCGACGACGAGATCGATCTGGAAGGGGGCGAGACGGATGCCGGAGCCTTCGAGCACCTCGACGACGAAGGGCTTGAAGGAGCAATGGTCGTCGATGATCCCGGCGATGGCATCGGCCGCCGGCACCGGACGGAGCAGCTGGTCGAGGGCTTCGAGCGCCTCGGCGTTCCAGTCGACGCCGAGCTTCCAGATCGTCTCGACGAAGCGGCGGCGCGCCTCGGCGGGAGCTCCGGAATCGAAGGCCTCGACCCATTCGACGTTGCGCCGCTGTCCGGCGCGGGAGAAGTTGGCGCTGCCGGCGACGGTGGAGCTCGGGCCGACGACGATCTTGGCGTGCATGAGCTCCGCGTCGCTGGCCCTGAGCTCGCGGCGGGATGTCGATGTTGCCGTTCTCGATCCACTTTCGGGTCTCGACGGCCGCGAGGTCGGCGAGGTCCTCGATGATGAGGCCTTCGCGCTGGCGGTAGTAGTCGCTGACCTGCTCGCTGATCTTGCGTCCACGGCCGAGGAATCCGCGGGCGATGCCGGTATCGACGGCGAAGATCATGCGGATCTTCATCGGATCGTCGTGCGCCAGGTCGCGGACGCCATCCCGGATCATCGCCATCGAGGAATAGAAGTCCTGGTAGCCGGTCGCGATCGTCGCCAGGCCGCACGCGGTCGTGCACCTTGCCGACCTCGAGCGGCCGATCGGGCGAGACCGGGAGGTTGGAGGCGGCAAGATAGCCGGCGGCCGTGAAGGGGTCGTCCGCGGAGACCGCATTCTCGAAGGGAGCTTTCGCGTGAAGCATGATCGGGCTCTTCCTCGCTGGTATTCCGCGGGGAGGAGATGCAGCCGGGTTTCGCAGCCACGGGAGGCCGGCGGGGTCGGTTCGCCGGAACAATCAGTTTGGGCTCGCGCGGCGACTGGCGGCAGACTTTGCCCTGCTGAAAAAGGGGGCGCTGCGGCGCGCCGGTGCCGACGGAGAAGATGTCGAGAACCTCGGTGCGCCGCGCATCATCAATACTGATGATGCGCGCTCCGAGCCTCGCAATTACCATGCCGCCGGGGTTAAACGACGGGGGTGGTGAAAATGGTTCAGACATCGAGAAGCGGCGGCTACGAGGGAAGCCTCGAAATCCTGCCGCTCGAGGGGAACGGCGGCACCATAGCCTTCGGCTACCAGATGTACTCGATCCCCGACCGCATGGTGCTCTCGACCAACCTCGGCGTGGTCTACGACTCCGGTTGGGCCTCCGGCGGCTTCAATGGAAGGCTGCAGATCCCAGACGGCGCCACATCGCTGACCATCCGCCTGGCCACCGCGGACGAAGGCACGGCGTGGGACTATTCGCTCGAGACCCACGAGCCGGACTGCCCGACGCTTCAGGCCGACTATGCTCACGCGAGAACGGCATACGTCGCCGCGCGCAGCGACTTCCGCGAGCTCGCCTACGTCGACCTCGATCTGCAGCGGCAGCTCGTCGACGAAGCCAGGGACCTACTGGCCACGGCCGACAAGGCGCTCATCCAGCAAGGGATCCGGACGGTGGCCGATGCGCTCTTCGCCGCACTCGGACCCGTCCCGGCCATCGGCAGCCTCGGGACGATCTACGGCCTCGTCACCGCCGGCATCGACCAGATCAAGGGCGCAAAGCCGCCGTCGAGCTTCACCGGCCGCTTCGTCTACAATCGCGCGCTGGCCGCACGGCAGGAGTTTCGTCAGGTCGGCCTTATCTCGTCGCGCCGCTCGGAAGCCGGGCCCTGGGCGTGCCGCAGCTGGATCGGGGCGCCGTGTCGCCAGGGCTCCTGGCGCCTGCGCCCAGTCGGCGCCGGCGGTCAGGTCGGGCGCATAGTCCCAGCCGGGCTGTAGTAGCGGTTTCCGCCTCGGCGGGGGATGTTTCCGATCGGCTCGAGCAGGACGCTGCAGCCCTCGCGCGAGACTTCGCGAAGCTGGTCGAGCACGAGGAAGCGGTGTTCCTCGTTGCCTACGATGCACGGCGGCGCGACGGCGATATCGTCGGCGCCAAGCGCGGCAAGCCGCGACACCGCCTGTTGAAACAGGCTGCGGTTGCCCTGTAGCACGAGAAACTGCTTCGGATGCTGGGCGCGCGACAGCGGCCACAGCCGGGTGCCGCTGCCGCCGGCCATGAC
>NZ_CALLYO010000402.1 GCF_937858865.1 uncultured Amaricoccus sp.
CCGGCCCCCCTCGACCCCCCCGGCACTGCCCGATAGGGAGAAGGGCTTCGGGCGCTCGCGGGCGCGCCGGTCGCGGAGCGGCCGCCCGGGCATCACTCGCGGGCGCGCGCGTGCACGAGCGCGGTGTCGGCGGCGACGCCGCAGGCGAGGCCGGTGGTGTCGCGGGCCTCGACGCGGACGGTGTAGTCGCCGGGGGCGGCGTAGCGGTGGCGGGTGACGGCGCCCGCGGCGGTGGTGCCGTCGCCGAAGTCCCAGGTGACGCGGACGCCCTGGCCGTCGGGGTCATGGGCGGCGGTGGCGTCGAAGAGGAGGGTGTCGTTGGCGGCGCCGACGGGGGTTTCGCGGTCGGGGCCGGCGTCGACGGCGGGGGGCGCGTTGACGAGGACGGAGGCGGTGTCGGTGCCCAGCGCGCAGGCGGAGCCGCTGTCGTCGGTGACGGTGAGCTCGACCGTTTGCTCGCCGGGGGTGGAGAAGCTGCGCTCGACCTGCGGGCCCTCGAGCGTGACGCCGTCGGAGAAGCGCCAGCGCCAGGCGGTGAGCGTGCCGTCGGCGTCGGCGGAAAGGGCGGCGTCGAAGGCGACCGTGTCGCCGGGGCAGACGATGCGGTCGGGGCCGGCCTGGGCCACGGGGGCCTGGTTGACGCGGACGTAGACCTCCTCGGTGCGGCGGCTCGAGTCGAGCGTGCCGCCGTCGTCGAGGGTGACGGCGACCGGGAAGACGCCGGGCTTCTCGAAGGCGTGCGAGGCGGCGGGGCCCTCTGCCGCGGTGCCGTCGCCGAAGAGCCAGGTGGTCTTCAGGTCCGCCGCATCCTCGGCGACCATCCAGGCGTGCGGGACGCCGGGGCAGAGCGGCGGCGGCGTGCCGAGGTCGGCGACCGGCCGCGGCGCGACCTCGATGCGGCGGGTGAGGGTGGCGCGGCTGTTGGCGACGCCGGCGTCGTCGGTGGCGGCGAGGGTGACCTCGTAGCTGCCGGCGCGGGTGAAGCGGTGCTGGGCCTGGACGCCGGCGGCGGTGCCGCCGTCGCCGAAGTCCCAGGCGAAGCCGGTGATGGCGCCGTCGGGATCGCTGGAGGCGGAGGCGTCGAAGAGGACAAGGCCGCCGGCCGCCACCCGGTCGGGCGCGTCGATGACGGGCGCGGGCGGGGCGTTGACCGTGACGAGGCGGCGGGTCGCGATGGTGCCGCAGCCCTGGGCGGTGCCGGGCAGGGTGACGCTCAGCGTCACGGTGGCGGTGCCGGCCTCGGCGAAGGCGTGCTCCACGCTTACGCCGGTGGTCGTCGTGCCGTCGCCGAAGTCCCAGGCGAAACCTTCGTCCGGGACGTCGTCGTCGTCGGAGAGGCGGGCGGTGAAGCGGACGGGGGTCGCCGCCGCGGCGCGGTCGGGGCCGAGGATGTCGAGGCGGGGGGCCTCGACGACGGTGACGGTCGTCTCGTCGGTGTCGAGGGCGCCGCAGCTGCCGCGGGCGTCGCCGGTGATGGTCAGGGTGACGGCGTAGGTGCCGGGGCGCTCGTAGAGGTGGGTCGGCCTTTCGCCGCCGCCGGAGGAGCCGTCGCCGAAGTTCCAAGAGAAGGCGTTGACCGCACCGTCAGCGTCGGTCGAGCCCGAGCCGTCGAAGCGGACGGTCTGGTTGGTGCAGGCCGCAAGCGGCGCGCCGGCGTCGGCGATCGGGGCCTCGCGGACGACGGCGGCGATGCGGTCGCTGTGCTGGCCGATGGGGAGGCCGGATTCGTCGCGGACGGTGAGGGTGACGGAATAGACGCCGGGGTGCTCGTAGGTCTTGTTCGGGTTCACGATGTCGGAGCGGGTGCCGTCGCCGAAGTCCCAGTCGTAGCGGAGGAGCCCGCCGTCGGGGTCGGCGGAGGCCGAGCCGTCGAAGAGGATGGCGTCGCCGGAGCAGACGTCGCGGTTGCCGCCGGCGACGGCAACGGGGCGGGCGTCGATGAGGACGCGGGTGGCGTCGGTGGCGGTGGCGTTGGAGAGGCCGGTGCCGTCGTCGACGGTGAGGGTGACGGGGAAGATGCCGCTCCGCGGGTAGGCGTGGGTGACGGTCTCGCCGGTGGCGGGCGAGGAGCCGTCGCCGAAGTCCCAGGTCAGGATGAGGCGGTCGCCGTCGGCGTCGGAGGAGGCGGTGCCGTCGAGGGTGACATAGAGGTCGTCGGTGACGGTCTCGGGGCCGGCCTCGGCGACGGGGGGGTGGTTGACGCGGACGGTGACCTCGTCGGTGGCGGTGGCGTTGGCCGCGCCGCTCGCGTCGGTGACGGTGAGCTGGGCGGTGTGGACGCCGGGGGCGTCCCAGGTGCGCTCGGCGGTGGCGGCGAGGACGGGGTCGGGGAGGTCGTCGAAGTCCCAGCGCCAGGCGGTGAGCGTGCCGTCGGGGTCGAAGGAGGCGCTGCCGTCGAGGCGGACGGGCTCGCCCGGGGCGACGGAGAGGTCGGGGCCGGCGGCGGCGACCGGGGGCGCGTTGACGGCGACCTCGACCTCGTCGACGTCGAAGGCTTCCGCGAGGCCGGTCTGGTCGCGGACGGTGAGCTGGACGCGGTGGAGGCCGGGGGCGGGGAAGGCGTGGGTGACGCGGGGGCCCTGGGCCTCGGAGCCGTCGGGGAAGGTCCAGGTGAAGGAGGCGATGGCGTCGTCGGGGTCGACGGAGCCCGTGCCGTCGAGGGTGACCTCCTCGCCGGGGGCGGCGATGAGGTCGGGGCCGGCGTCGGCGATGGGGGCGGCGTTGACCCGAACGGTCATGGTGTCGCGGGCGGTGTTGAGGGGGGCGCCGCTGTCGTCGGTGACGACGAGGGCGACCTCGTAGGTGCCGGGGCGGGCGTAGGCGTGGCGCACGGTGCGGCCGGAGGCGGTCGTGCCGTCACCGAAGTCCCAGGCCCAGGCGGTGATGCGGCCGTCGGGGTCGTGCGAGCCGCCGCCGTCGAAGGCGACCTCGCTGACGGCGACGGACTGGTCGGGGCCGGCGTCGGCGACCGGGGCGGCGCTGACGGTGACGTCGAGGGTGGTCTCGGCGGTGGCCGAGGGGGTGGCGGAGTCGTCGGTGACGGTGAGGGTGACGGGATAGATGCCGGGGGCGGCCCAGGCGTATTGGGCCGTCGGGCCTTCGCCCTTGGCGCCGTCGCCGAAGTCCCAGGACCAGGAGAGGATGCTGCCGTCCGCGTCGGTGGAGGCGCTGGCGTCGAGCTGGGCGATTTCGCCCACCGCGATCGGGCGGTCGGGGCCGGTGGCGACGGGGACCGGCGGGGCGTTGACGGTGAGGGTGACGGTGTCAGTAGTGGTGGCGTTGGCGACGCCGCTATCGTCGGTGACGGTGAGCGTGGCGGTGTAGGTGCCAGGGTCGGCGTAGGCGTGGGTGACGGTCGCGCCTTCGGCCTCGGTGCCGTCGCCGAAGTCCCAGCGGTGGGTGGTGATCGTGCCGTCGACGTCGTAGCTGGCGGCGCCGGTCAGGGTGAGGGTCTGGCCGGTGGCGGCGGACTGGGCCTCGCCGGCTTCGGCGACGGGCGGGAAGTTCACGGTGACTTCGCGGGTGGCGGTGCCGAAGTCGCAGGGGTGGCCGCTCGCGTCCTCGACCCGGAGGACGGCGCGGTAGAGGCCGGGCTGGTCGTAGGCGTGGGTGGCGGTGGCGCCTTCGGCGGTGGCGCCGTCGGCGAAGGTCCAGAGGTAGCGGGTGATCGGGCTGTCGGAAGGGGTGGAAGCGGTGCCGTCGAAGGCGACGGGCTCGCCGGGGGCGGCGGTGACGGGCTGGCCGGCGTCGGCGACGGGCGCGGGGCGGACGTGGACCGGGACGGCGATGCGGGCGCCGCGGGCGACCTGGGTGCCGGCGCCGAGGACGTCGAGCTCGGCCGTGTAGCGGCCGGGTTCGGCGAAGGGGTGGGCGATGACCGGGGCGTCGCTCTCGGCGCCGTCGCCGAAGCGCCAGAGGTAGGAGAGCGGGCCGGCGCCGGTCGAGGCGGAGGCGTCGAAGGCGACCGAGGTGCAGTTGGCGAGCGGGCGGGCGGTGCCGATGGCGACCGGGCGCGCGGCCGGGGGAACCGGGCGGGGCGGCATCTCGAGGGCGAGCGGGCCCTCGGGGCCGAGGACGGCGAGGGTCACGTCGTTCGGCGACTCGGTGCCGCCGCGGAGCGTGATGGCCGCGGTGCCGCCGGGGGCGGCGAAGCGGGCGAGGCGCCATTCGTCCTGGCCGGAGGCGGGCAGGCGGTCTTCGGTGAAGGTGGAGACGAGGTAGATCTCGCCCTCGGCGCCGTCGAAGGACTGGAGCGTGAGGGGCGTGCCCTCGGGGGCCTCGAAGCGCACTTCGGTCGGGTCGCCGCCCTCGCGCCAGCGGATGGTGGGCTGGAAGGCGATGATCCCGGCGTCGGGCGAGGGGTCGGAGCGGTCGGGGGAGAGGCTCGCCTCGAGGGTGAAGGCGTTGCCGGTGTCGCCGGCCTCGCCGATGATGTCGAGGCGGAACCAGGCGCGGCCGTCGACCACCTCGCCGTCGGCGGCGGAGAGGGGGGCGAGCGTCACCCAGGCGTCGTCGGTCGGGCTGTCGACGCCGAAGCGGCGCTCGGCGAGGACGCGGCCGCCCTTGGACGGCGGGGTGGCGGGGTCGGCGGCGGGCGGGGCGCCTTCGGCGACCGGCGCGGGCCTCGGGGCGGCGGTGTAGGCGCCCTCCCCGCCCGAGAGGCGGAAGAGGGTGGTGGTGGCGGCGGCGGCGCGGCCGTAGCGGGTGTCGTGGGCGCCGAAGGGCTCGGGGTCGAAGATGCGCAGGTAGAGGCGGTCGGCGAGGTCGGCCGGGACGCTGACGAAAAGGCGCTCCCTATGGTCGGCGTCGCCTTCGCGGGTGGGCGCCTCGGGGCCGTAGACGACGAGGAGCGGCGCGGGCTGCGCGACGGCCGCAGCGGGGGCGAGGAGCGCGAGGGCAACTCCGATACCGGTCAGACGCATGCCCCCTCCCCTGCTCACGGCTGCCGCCTGGCCGCGTTTCCTGCGTAGTCCTCGACGGTGACCTCGACGAGGACGAGCGCCCCCGGCTCCGGCGGGAGCGTCTCGCGGCAGACGCCGGCCGTGTCGTCGCAGCGCAGGAAGCCGCGCCGCTCCACGCCGCCGACGCTGAGGACGAAGGGGGCGGCCTGGCGGAGCCCGGAGGCGTCGCGCGCCTCGACGACGATCTCGATCGGCCCGGCCGGCCCGCCCGGCCGATCGGCGCGGGCGGCGACGATCTCGGGCGGGTCGATGTCGTAGGTCGTCTCGACCCGCTTCACCGCGACGTTCCCGACGGCGTCGGTCGCGACGATCTCGATGCCGTTCGTGCCGGGCACGAGGGTCGCGGTGGCGGCGAAGCGGTCGCCGTCCATCCGCGCCGGGCTGCCGTTGACGGTGACCGTCTGCGCCCCCTCGGCGGCGCCCGTCACCTCGAGCCAGGCGTTCGCGGTCGCCCGCGGCGGCAGGTCGAGGGCGATCCCGGGCGGGGTGGCGTCGCGCCGCGCGGCGAGGGCGAGGGTGCCGGCGACGCTCCGGTCGGCGGCGAGGATCTCGATCCGGTAGGCGGCGCCCGCCTCGGTGGCGGGAAGGGTGACGTGGAAGGCGCCGCCGCTGTCGGTCAGGGTCTGCACCGCGACCGAGCCGTCGGCGGCGACCACCCGCAGGCTGGCGCCGGCCTCGGCGGTCGAGGTGCCGGCGACGGCGAACTCGGGCGAGGCGCTGAGCAGCCTCCCCTCCGCGTCGCGCGGCAGGGCGGGGTCGAGGGCGATGCCGACCGTGCCGACCGGGCGATAGACGAAGGCGCGGCTGCGCTCGGTGCGGTTGCCGGCGCGGTCGACGGCGGCGAGCCGCAGCACGTTCTCGCCCTCGGCCGGGGCGAGCGTGACCGAGAAGGCGCCGTCGTCGGCTACCGGGACCGGGGCACCGTTCAGGCTGACCTCGGCACCCGGCTCGGCCTCGCCGGTCACGGCCACCTCGGCGACCGTGACGATCTCGCCCTCGCCCGGCGTGGCGAGTGTGACGAAGGGCGGGGTCCGGTCGTCGACGATGCGGAAGTGCCGGCTGAGCGAGCGCACGCCGGGCAGGCCGAGCCGGTCGAGCGAGGAGACGCGCCAGTAGTGATCCCCGGGGTCGAGCCCGTCGAACTGCCGGCTGGTGTCGCGCACGCCCCACTGCGAGGCCTGCATGACGTTGAAGCCGGCGTCGGCGGCGATCTCGAGCCAGTAGCCCTCGGCCCCCTCGGCCGGCTGCCAGGCGAGGGTGACGTCGGGGGTGAAGATCTCCGCCCCGTCGAGCGGCGCGGCAAGCTCGGTCTGCGCCAGCACGCGGGTGCGCTCGGCCCCGCCGCCGCTCGGCAGCACCGCCCCCTCGTTCTCGCCGATCGAGATCCGCTCGCCGCCGCGGCTGATCTCGAGCGCCGGCGCGTCGTAGTTGGCGAAGCGCGAGCCCGCCTCGTCGTGGCGGATCCAGAAGTCGGCCGATTGGGTCGCCGTCTCGATTCCCGGCACCGCCACCTCGAAGCTGGTGCGGTCGCCGAGCTGGTTGAGGAGCGCGTAAAAGTCGCCGTTGACGAGGTTGACCTTGGTGACCTCGCCGCCGGTCAGGGGGTCGCTGCGCATCCGCTGGATGACCGCGTTCGAGTTGGGGTTGAGGCGGAGCCGGCTCAGGTCGCGGAAGGTGACCTGCGCCGTCGAGGCGGAGAGCGTGCGCAGCCGCTCGTACTCGACGAGGACGTCCTGTGTCGCGCGCCGCGACCAGCGCGGCTGATCGGGCGCGCGGCCCTCGACGGTGCCCTGGGCGTCGGAGACGACGGCCTCGGCCGCCCGGTCGCGCTGGGCGACGGAGATCTCGAGCGCCCTGTCGGCGAACTCGGTGGCGACGCCGGCGAAGGTCACCACCTCGGCCCAGGCGCCGACGCCGCGGCGCTCGACGGCGGTGTCGCGGTTCTCGATGGCGTGGCCGATCTCGACCGGGGCGAAGATGCGCGCGCCCTCGGCCGTCGCCTTCTGGATGGCGGCGAGCGAGAAGGCGAGCGCCTCGTCGGCGGCGGCAACCTGCTGCACCGGGACCTTGAGCGCGAGGCCGGGGCGGAGGTCGGCCGGCGAGGCGATGCCGGAGAGCTCGAGGATCTGCGGCCAGAGGTCGGCGTCCCTGAGGTAGCGTTCGGCGACGCCGCGGATGGTGTCGCCGGGTCCGAAGACCACGCTCTCGAGCGGTCCCTCGACCGGAGCGGCGAGCGCAGGCGCCACCAGAGCAGCGACCACGACAAGGCGACCGACCGCTGCCCGCCAGTCGCGCCTGCGTCCCCCCGACATCGCCGAACCGGCCCCCCGGACAAGATGCATGAATTTGTGAAGTATTTTTGCCGAAGAGGCAACCTTTGGCGCGCTCTTGCACGCGCCACGACAGGACGGCAGGCCGCATTCCCGGTCAGGAGTTCGTGATCGCGCCGGATATACTGCGGCGCAACATGCAGCCGTCGCGGATCCTCGCGCGTCAGCCGGCCAGCGGGTCGTCCACCCGGTGGGGGCAGGCCTGGCGCGGGCAGAGCCGGCAGGCGGGGCCGACCTCCTCGACCGGGGCGCCCGGGTCGGGGGCGTAGACGGTCAGCCGGGCGTCCGCCTCGCTCAGCGCCAGCATGTCGGTCAGATAGTGCCGCGGCCGGCCGAAGCCGGTGGGGCCGGCGCGGCGGGCGCGGGCGAGGAAGACGAAGCGCTCGCCGTTCGGGAAGAGCGCGCGCTGGCGCATCACCGTCTCGGGCGACTGCTGGGCGCGGTAGAGCACCCAGAGCGGGCAGGCGGGCGCGTAGCGCGGCGCGACGAGGCCGGCGAGGCCGCGCCGCTCGATCAGCGTGCCGGCGGCGTTGACGCGGAAGTAGCCGAAGCGCGGCACGCCTTCGCCGGAGAGGGCGAGGAGCCGGCGGCAGACCGTCTCGGCGTCGAGGGCGAATTCGCCCGCCAGCGCCTCGAGGTCGTAGCCGAGTTCCCCCGCCCGCGGCGCGAAGGCGGGCAGCGGCGCGAGGATCGCGGCGGCGGCATAGTCGAGCAGCGCCCGGCGCGCCCGCGCCCGCGCCGGCGCCGTCTCGATCTCGGGCTGGCGGGCGATGACCGCCTCGACCGCGACGCCGAGCGCGCGCTCGGCCAGCGCGCGCGCGGCCGCGGCGCGGTGCGGCCCGCCGCCTTCGGGGAAGCGCGCCGCGGCGCCAGCGGCGGCCGTCTCGATCTCGTCGAAGCGGTTCGCGCGCGCGTCGAAGAGCGCCTCCACCTCGTCGACCGGGGTCAGCGCGCGCTGGGTCTCCTCGGCCTTGTCGAAATAGGCGGCGAGCGCCTCGGCCACGCCGGTGAGCGCGCGCGACTCGTCGTGGACGATCGCGAGGAAGCTCGCCCGCCGGTCGGCCGGGAGGTCGGGATAGTCGGTCATGATCTCCGCCGCCGAGCGCACGGCGGCGATGTGGGTCAGCATCCGGTGCACCGCCTCGCCGAGGAAGGGATCGTGCGTCAGCCGGTCGGCAAGCGCCCGCGCCTGGCTGGCCGCCGCCCGTTCCGAGCGGGCGAGCGCGGCGAGCGAGCGCGCCCAGCCGGGATAGGCGCCGATCAGCTCGCCCGCGCTCGCGGCCTCCGCCCCGAGCGCGGCGAGATCGGGCGCATGCGCGAGCTCGGTCAGCGTCTCGAGCAGCCGCCGCTCGGCGGCACCGTCGAGATCGTCGAGCCCGAGCTCGAGCGCGGCAGCGGTGCGGCGCAGCAGCGACCCGGCGATCCCGCGCTTGTTACGCTCGATGAGGTTGAGATAGGAGGCCGAGATGCCGATCCGCCGCGAGAGCTCGACCTGGGTGATCCCGAGCGCCCTGCGGCGCTCGCGAATCCTCGTCCCCACGATGGCCTTCGGCAACGGCCCCTCCCCCGGCTGCAGAATGCCGATGCTACACACTCCTGCCTCGCGATGCTTGACTTGTTTTTCCTTTGCCGCCAACGGAATGAACCGGGATTGACAGATGCCGCCCGCGGCCCGTGACGGACCGGGGGCGTGGGCCGCCGCCGGCGAGGGCCTCGGCGGGCCGTATGGCAAGGCGCTGAAGGCATTGAATTTCCGGTGCTGGATATGCTCGCGCAGCATTGTTACGCTGAGGCCGACACGGGGACTGGTGCGAGTGAGGTGGTAATGCGAAAAGCGCGCAGACCTGCCGCGAGGCGGCGGTCCGGACGGCCCACAGCCTGCGGGAGACGCGCCACGTGAACAGGCCCACCGGCGACATCATCCTGTCGGCCAGGAACCTCGGCAAGCAGTTCGCCGGCTTCATGGCGGTGAGCGGCGTCGACCTCGACGTGGAGCGGGGGTCGATCCATGCGCTGATCGGCCCGAACGGCGCCGGCAAGACGACCTGCTTCAACCTGCTGACCAAGTTCCTGCAGCCCTCCTCCGGCACCATCGCCTTCAACGGGCGGGACATCACCAGCATGGAGCCGGCCGACATCGCCCGGCTGGGGCTGATCCGCTCCTTCCAGATCTCGGCGGTCTTCCCGCGGCTGACCGTGCTCGAGAACGTCCGCGTGGCGCTGCAGCGGCGGCGGGGCGACAGCTTCGACTTCTGGCGCTCGGAGCGGGTGCTGGCCGACCTCGACGGGCGGGCGCTGGCGCTCATCGCCGACGTCGGCCTCGGCGAGTTCGCGCATCACACGGCGGGCGAACTCTCTTACGGGCGCAAGCGGGCGCTCGAAATCGCCACCACGCTCGCGCTCGAGCCGGAGATGATGCTGCTCGACGAGCCGATGGCCGGCATGGCGCAGGCCGACGTCGAGCGGATCACCGCGCTGATCCGGCGGGTGGCGAAGGACCGCACCATCCTCATGGTCGAGCACAACCTCTCGGTCGTCGCGACGCTCTCGAACCGGATCACCGTGCTCGCCCGCGGCCAGGTGCTGGCCGAGGGCGACTACGAGACGGTCTCCAGGGACCCCCGCGTCATCGAAGCCTACATCGGAGTCGGTCATGGCTGAGGCCGCCCGCGCCGCCCAAACCGCGCCGCTGCTCGCGGTGCGCGATCTCGAAGGCTGGTACGGCGAGAGCCACGTGCTGCACGGCATCGACTTCGAGGTGCAGGAGGGCGAGATCGTTACCCTTCTCGGCCGCAACGGCGCCGGGAAGACCACGACGCTCAAGGCGATCATGGGCATCCTCCCCCGCCGCAGCGGGTCGGTGCAGCTCAGTGGGCGCGAGTTGATCGCCCTGCCGTCCCGGACGATCGCGCGGGCCGGGATCGCCATCTGCCCCGAGGAGCGCGGCATCTTCTCGAGCCTCTCGGTCGAGGAGAACCTGATGCTGCCGCCGCGGGTGCTGCCGGGCGGCCTCTCGGTGGAGCGGATCTACGAGCTCTTCCCCAACCTCAGGGAGCGGCTCTCGAGCCAGGGCACCAAGCTCTCGGGCGGCGAGCAGCAGATGCTGGCGATCGGCCGCATCCTCCGGACCGGCGCCAAGCTGCTGCTGCTCGACGAGCCGACCGAGGGCCTCGCCCCGGTCATCGTGCAGCAGATCGGCCGCACCATCTCGCAACTGAAGCGCGAAGGCTTCACCATCGTGCTCGTCGAGCAGAACTTCCGCTTCGCCACCTCGGTGGCCGACCGGCACTATGTGGTCGAGACCGGCAAGGTCATCGACATGATCCCGAACGCGGATCTCGACGCGAACATCGACAGGCTCCACTCCTACCTCGGGGTCTGACCGCACATCCATCACGCATTCCAAAGGGAGGACTTTGCAGTGAAATTCGGAAAGATGGCGCTGGCCACGGCCGTCGGGCTGCTCATGGCCTCGTCGGCCTGGGCGGTCGACGTGAAGATCGGCGTCCTCAACGACCGCTCGGGCGTCTACGCCGACCTCTCCGGCGAGGGCTCGGTGGAGGCCGCGCGCATGGCGATCGAGGACTTCGATGCGGCGGGCAAGGGCATCAACGTCGAGGTCGTCTCGGCCGACCACCAGAACAAGCCCGACATCGCCTCGAACATCGCCCGGCAGTGGTACGACCAGGACGGCGTCGACGCGATCTTCGACGTGCCGACCTCCTCGGCGGCGCTGGCGGTCAACGACATCACCCGCGAGAAGAACAAGATCTTCATCAACTCCGGCGCCGGCACGGCCGACCTGACCGGCAAGTCCTGCTCGCCGAACACCATCCACTGGACCTACGACACCTGGGCGCTCGCCCACGGCACCGGCACCGCGATGGTCGAGCAGGGCTACGACAGCTGGTTCTTCATCACCGCCGACTACGCCTTCGGCCATGCGCTCGAGGCGGACACCATCGCCGTCGTCGAGGCGGCGGGCGGCAAGGTGCTCGGCACCGTGCGCCACCCCTTCCCCGGGCAGGACTTCTCCTCCTACCTGCTGCAGGCGCAGGCCTCGGGCGCCAAGGTGATCGGGCTCGCCAACGCCGGCGGCGACACGGTCAACTCCATCAAGCAGGCGTCCGAGTTCGGCATCACCCAGTCCGGCCAGGCGCTGGCCGGGCTCCTCATCTTCATCACCGACATCCACGCGCTCGGGCTGCCGACCGCGCAGGGGCTGGTGCTGACCGAGAGCTTCTACTGGGACCTGAACGACGACACCCGCGCCTGGTCGAAGCGCTTCGCCGAGCGGATGAACGGCGCCATGCCGACCATGGTCCAGGCCGGCGTCTACGCCGGCGTGCTGCACTACCTCAAGGCCATCGAGGCTGTCGGCGACAAGGAGAGCGGCGCGGTCATGGCTAAGATGAAGGAGATGCCCACCTCCGATCCCCTCTTCGGCGAGGGCAAGGTGCGCGCCGACGGCCGCAAGGTGCACGACATGTACCTGTTCAAGGTGAAGGCGCCCGAGGCCTCGACCGGTCCCTGGGACTACTACGAGCTGATGGCGACCATCCCGGCCGACAAGGCCTTCCGGCCGCTCGAGGACGGCGGCTGCCCGCTCGTCCAGTAGCGCGCTCGGGATCCGCCGGCCGCCGGCGGGTCCCTCCCCTTCCGCAAGGACCCGGCGATGTTTGAACTCCTCGGTATCCCGCCCCAGGCGCTCTTCGGCCAGCTGCTGCTCGGGCTGATCAACGGCTCCTTCTACGCCATGCTGAGCCTCGGGCTGGCCGTGATCTTCGGGCTGCTCAACATCATCAACTTCGCCCACGGGGCGCAGTACATGATGGGCGCCTTCGTCGCCTGGATGCTCGGCAACTACCTCGGGCTCGGCTACTGGTGGGCGCTCGTCATCGCCCCGGTCGTCGTCGGGGCGAGCGGGATCGTGATCGAGCGGCTGATGCTGTCGCGGCTCTACCATCTCGACCATCTCTACGGGCTGCTGCTGACCTTCGGCCTCGCGCTCATCATCCAGGGGCTCTTCCGCAACGCCTACGGCGTCTCGGGCATGCCCTACACCGCCCCGCCGGTGCTGGCCGGGGGGCAGAACCTCGGCTTCATGTTCCTGCCGAACTATCGCGCCTGGGTGGTCGTCGCCTCGCTCGTCGCCTGCTTCGGCACCTGGTTCCTGATCGAGAAGACGCGGCTCGGCGCCTACCTGCGCGCCGCGACCGAGAACCCGACGCTGGTCGGCGCCTTCGGCATCAACGTGCCACGGCTCATCACGCTCACCTACGGCTTCGGCGTCGGGCTCGCCGCCTTCGCCGGCGTGCTCGCGGCGCCGATCTACTCGGTCAATCCGAACATGGGAGCCGACCTCATCATCGTCGTCTTCGCGGTCGTCGTGATCGGCGGCATGGGGTCGATCATGGGGGCGATCGTCACCGGCTTCGGGCTCGGCATCATCGAGGGGCTGACGCGGGTCTTCTATCCCGAGGGCTCGGCGGTCGTCATCTTCGTCATCATGGCGCTCGTGCTGCTCGTGAAGCCGCAGGGCCTCTTCGGGAGGCCCGTCTGATGGCCGATCTCGCCACCGCCGACATCGGCATGCCCGAGCAGGGGCCGACGCTCGGGATGCCGCGGCACCACATGGCGATCTTCGCCGGGCTCTTCGCCTTCATGCTGGTGGCGCCCTTCTTCCTCTATCCGGTCTTCCTGATGAAGGTGATGTGCTTCGCGCTCTTCGCCTGCGCCTTCAACCTGCTGCTAGGCTACGGCGGGCTGCTCTCCTTCGGCCACGCCGCCTTCTTCGGCTCGGCGAGCTATGTCTCGGCGCATGCCGCCAAGGTCTGGGGGCTGACGCCGGAGCTCGCCGTGCTGAGCGGGACGGTGGTCGCCGCCCTGCTCGGGCTCGTCATCGGCGCGCTCGCCATCCGGCGGCAGGGGATCTATTTCGCCATGGTGACGCTCGCTTTCGCGCAGATGATCTTCTTCTTCTCGGTGCAGGCGCCCTTCACCGGCGGCGAGGACGGCATCCAGGCGGTGCCGCGGGGACGGCTCCTCGGGATCCTCGACATCTCCGCCGACCGGACCTTCTACTTCTTCGTGCTCGCCGTCACCTTCGCCGGGCTCCTCGTCATCTACCGCATCATCCACTCGCCGTTCGGCCACATCCTGAAGGCGATCCGCGAGAACGAGCCGCGCTCGGTCTCGCTCGGCTACCGGGTCAACCGCTACAAGCTCGCGGTCTTCGTCATGTCGGCGACGCTGGCCGGGCTCGCCGGGGCGACCAAGGCGCTGGTCTTCCAGCTCGCCTCGCTGACCGACGTCTACTGGACCATGTCGGGCGAGGTGGTGCTGATGGCGCTCCTTGGCGGCATGGGCACGGTCTTCGGCCCGATCGCGGGGGCGGCGATCGTGGTGACGCTGCAGAACTACTTCGCCACCTTCGGCGCCTGGGTCACCGTCATCGAGGGCGTGGTCTTCGTGGTCGGGGTGCTGCTCTTCCGCGAGGGCATCGTCGGCGTCCTCTCGCGCTGGCTGCGCAAGCCGCTCTGAGAGACCTTTGCAGAAGGCGCGCCGCGCCGTTAACCTTCGTCAACAAGTGGTTACTCTGTCTGGATAGATACATATATTCCAGTATGTTGCCAAGTTGGGCACGCGTGCCCGATCCGTGCCCGGGCCGTTTCGCAGAGGTCTCTCTGAGCCCGCCGACAGCCCGCCCGCGCGCGGCCCCTGCGGACCGCAAACCACGGGATTTACATCCGACGCGGCCTCGTGACACTCGTTCGGGCCGGAGAGCTTCGGAGGGGTGACCGGATGGTGCGCATCGTCCAGATCTCGGACACCCACCTCGGGCGCGACGAGGCGCGTTTCGCCGGCAACTGGCCGCCGCTCGCCGCCTGGATCGCCGCAGAGGCCCCCGATCTCGTCATCCACTCCGGCGACCTCAGCGGCGATGGCGCCGGCGTGGACGACGACTTCGCCTATTGCGCCGAGCTGACCGAGGCGCTGCCCGCCCCGCTCCTCGCCGTTCCCGGAAACCACGACGTCGGCGATCCGTTCAGCACCCGACAGCCGCCGACCGCGGAGCGGCTGTCGCGCTGGAACGCCCGCTTCGGCACCGACCGCTGGAGCCGGGACGTCGAGGACTGGCGGCTGATCGGCTTCGACTCGATGATCCTCTCGAGCGGCCTGCCCGAGGAGGAGGCGCAGTTCGCCTGGCTCGAGGCGGAGATGCACGGCGCGGACGGCCGCCGCATCGCCTGGTTCTGCCACCAGCCGCTCTTCATCCGCGGCTGGGAGGAGGGCGACACCGGCTACTGGACGGTGCGCACCGGCCCGCGGGCGCGGCTGAAGGCGCTGGCCGACGCCTACGGCCTCGCCCTCGTCGGCAGCGGCCACGTGCATCTCTCGCACGAGATGCGCCTCGGCGGGACGCGCTTCGTCTGGTGCCCCTCGTCCGCCTTCACCGTCGGCCCGGGGATGCAGCCGCCGCTCGGGGGCGAGAAGTGGCTGGGCGCGGTCAGGTACGACTTCGCCGGGCGGGAGGTGCGCACCGAGCGGGTCCGCCTGCCGCAGCTCCGCCAGCACTGGATCGACGACGTGGCAGCCGCGGAAACCGGGGCGCCATCGCAGGGCTCCCAGCCCGCGCGGGATGTCCATGCCCCTACGCAAGTCGGGAAGCCGGACGGGTAGCGGAGGGACGTGCGGCCAGAAAACGCGCGGGGTGGGGGGCTGGTGGTAGCGGAGGA
>NZ_CALLYO010000403.1 GCF_937858865.1 uncultured Amaricoccus sp.
AGTCCACCCGACGATCGGGCACCACGGTTGCCGTGGCCCATTCGAAGCGAGCGATCTCGTTAAAGTCGATCCCATGCTTGGCAAGGTTCGAGCCCCGCTTCGCGCTATCCCACTCGTACCGATCGGCCATGCCGACGACCAGAGACGCCGCCGGTTAGCGATCAGTAAACATATGCATAAAAACCCCCTTCCTTCAAGCCCACGGCCGCTGGCCGCTTCCTGCCAGGAGTGACGCGATGACCACTTACGACGAGGCTTGGGTCGCCGCCAAGGAAGCGGAGTTCGCGCGGCTGGAGGCCGAGGGACTCTATCGGCCGGAGCAGGAGCATGCCTCCTGCGGGGTCGGGCTGGTGGTGGCGATCGACGGCAGGCCGCGGCGGCAGGTGGTGGAGAACGCCATCAAGGCGCTCTCCTCGGTCTGGCACCGCGGGGCGGTCGATGCCGACGGCAAGACCGGGGACGGGGCGGGGATGCACGTGCAGATCCCGGCGGCCTTCTTCGAGGACCAGGTGCGGCGCACCGGGCATCAGCCGAGGGGCGAGCGGCTGGCGGTCGGGCAGATCTTCCTGCCCAGGAACGACTTCGGCGGGCAGGAGACGGCGCGGACGGTCGTGGAGACCGAGGTGCTGCGCATGGGCTACTATATCTACGGCTGGCGGCACGTGCCGGTCGACATCTCGGTGCTCGGGCAGAAGGCGAATGCGACCCGGCCGGAGATCGAGCAGATCCTGATCTCGAACTCGAAGGGGGTGGACGAGGAGACCTTCGAGCGCGAGCTCTACGTCATCCGCCGGCGGATCGAGAAGGCGGCGGCGGGGATCCGCGACTTCTACGTCTGCTCGCTCTCCTGCCGGTCGATCATCTACAAGGGGATGATGTTGGCGGAGACGGTCAGCATCTTCTACCCGGACCTGCAGGATCCGCGCTTCGAGAGCGCCTTCGCCATCTATCACCAGCGGTATTCGACCAATACCTTCCCGCGCTGGTGGCTGGCGCAGCCGTTCCGCATGCTCGCCCACAACGGCGAGATCAACACGCTGAAGGGCAACCTCAACTGGCTCAGGAGCCACGAGATCCGGATGAGCTCGGACTATTTCGGCGAGCTCGCCGAGGACATCAAGCCGATCGTGCTGCCGGGGTCGTCCGACTCGGCCGCGCTCGACAACGTCTTCGAGGTGCTGGTGCGGGCGGGGCGCATCGCGCCGATGGCGAAGTCGATGCTGGTGCCCGAGGCCTGGTCGAAGCTCGCGACCAAGATGCCGCAGGCCTGGCAGGACATGTACGCCTATTCCAACTCGGTCATGGAGCCCTGGGACGGGCCGGCGGCGCTGGCGATGACGGACGGGCGCTGGGTGTGCGGCGGGCTCGACCGCAACGGGCTCCGGCCGATGCGCTACGTCGTGACCGGCGACGGGCTGGTCATCGCCGGGTCGGAGGCGGGCATGGTGCCGACCGACGACATGACCTGCATCGAGAAGGGCGCGCTCGGGCCGGGGCAGCTCCTCGCCGTCGACATGGGCGAGGGCAGGCTCTACCACGACGCCGAGATCAAGGATCTGATGGCGGCGAGCCAGCCGTTCGGCGAGTGGATCGGCTCGATCGTCGACCTCGAGGACGAGACGCGCGCGGTCGAGGAATATCCGATCTTCACCGGCACCGAGCTCCGGCGGCGACAGATCGCCGCCGGCTACACCATCGAGGATCTCGAGCAGATCCTGCATCCGATGGCCGAGGACGGCAAGGAGGCGATCGGCTCGATGGGGGACGACACGCCGCCGGCGGTGCTGTCGGAGCATTACCGGCCGCTCAGCCATTACTTCCGGCAGAACTTCAGCCAGGTGACGAACCCGCCGATCGACTCCTTGCGCGAGCATCGGGTGATGTCGCTGAAGACGCGCTTCGGCAACCTCAAGAACGTGCTCGACGAGAACAACAGCCAGACCGAGATCCTGACGCTGGAGAGCCCCTTCGTCTCGGATCTCCGCTTCGCCGAGATCGCGCGGCGGGCAGGCGACGAGGCCGAGGAGATCGACTGCACCTTCCCGGTCGGCGAGGGGCCGAACACGCTGCAGGCCGGGCTCGCGCGCATCCGCGCCGAGGCGGAGGAGGCGGTGCGCGCCGGAGTCAACCACCTGGTGCTGACCGACCGCGGGCAGGGCCCGGAGCGGGCGGGGATGCCGATGATCCTCGCCACGAGCGCGGTGCATTCCTGGCTGACGGCCAAGGGCCTCAGGACCTTCACCTCGCTCAACGTGCGCTCGGGCGAGTGCATCGACCCGCATTATTTCGCCGTGCTGGTCGGCTGCGGGGCGACCACGGTCAACGCCTATCTGGCGGAGGATTCGATCGCCGACCGGATCGCGCGGGGGCTGATCCCCGGCACGATGACCGAGGCGGTGGCGCGCTACCGCGAGGCGATCGACTGGGGGCTGCTCAAGATCATGTCGAAGATGGGGATCTCGGTGATCTCCTCCTACCGCGGCGGGCTGAACTTCGAGGCGGTGGGGCTCAGCCGCGCCATGGTGGCGGAGTATTTCCCCGGCATGCTCTCCCGCATCTCCGGCATCGGCGTCTCGGGGCTGCAGCGGCAGGTCGAGAAGGTGCATGGCCGTGCCTGGCGGGGGGCGGACACGGTGCTGCCGATCGGCGGTTTCCACAAGATGCGGCGCTCGGGCGAGAGTCACGCCTGGGAGGCCCGGTCGATGCATATCCTGCAGTCGGCCTGCGACCGCGGGTCATACGACCTCTGGACGCAGTATTCGAAGACGATGCAGGCGCGGCCGCCGATCCATCTGCGCGACCTGCTCGATTTCCAGCCGAAGGAGGGGCCGGTGCCGCTCGACCAGGTCGAGTCGATCACCGCAATCAGGAAGCGGTTCGTGACGCCGGGGATGAGTCTCGGCGCGCTGTCGCCCGAGGCGCACAAGACGCTGAACGTGGCGATGAACCGGATCGGGGCGAAGTCGGACTCGGGCGAGGGGGGCGAGGATCCGGCGCACTACGTGCCGGAGCCGAACGGGGACAATCCGAGCGCCAAGATCAAGCAGGTGGCGAGCGGGCGGTTCGGGGTGACGGCGGATTACCTCAACCACTGCGAGGAGCTCGAGATCAAGATCGCCCAGGGGGCGAAGCCGGGCGAGGGCGGGCAGCTGCCCGGGATCAAGGTGACGGAGCTGATCGCCAAGCTCAGGCATTCGACGCCGGGGGTGACGCTGATCTCGCCGCCGCCGCATCATGACATCTACTCGATCGAGGATCTGGCGCAGCTGATCTACGACCTGAAGCAGATCAACCCGCAGGCGCGGGTCTGCGTGAAGCTGGTCAGCCAGTCGGGGGTGGGGACGATCGCGGCGGGGGTCGCCAAGGCGAAGGCGGACGTGATCCTGATCTCCGGGCACAACGGCGGGACCGGGGCGTCGCCGATCACCTCGATCAAGTTCGCCGGGCTGCCGTGGGAGATGGGCCTTTCCGAGGCGCACCAGGTGCTGACGGTGAACAACCTGCGCGACCGGGTGATCCTGAGGACGGACGGCGGGCTCCGGACCGGGCGGGACATCGTCATCGCGGCGATGCTCGGGGCGCAGGAGTTCGGGATCGGGACGGCGGCCCTGATCGCCATGGGCTGCATCATGGTCAGGCAGTGCCAGAGCAACACCTGTCCCGTGGGGGTGTGCACGCAGGACCCGGCGCTCCGGGCGAAGTTCACCGGGACGGCGGACAAGGTCGTGAACCTGATGAGCTTCTATGCCCAGGAGGTCCGGGAGGTGCTGGCGAGCGTCGGGGCGCGGTCGATCGACGAGGTGATCGGGCGGGCGGATCTGCTGACGCAGGTGAGCCGCGGGGCGGAGCATCTCGACGATCTCGACCTCAACCCGCTGCTCATCAAGGTCGACCGGACCGAGGGGCTGGCCTGGGACCGGAAGAAGCCGCGCAACCCGGTGCCGGACACGCTCGACGCGCAGATCGTCACCGACGCCGAGCCCTTCTTCAAGGACGGCGAGAAGATGCAGCTCTCCTACGCGGTGCAGAACACGCTGCGCTCGATCGGGACGCGGGTGTCGAGCCACATCGTCCGGCGCTTCGGGATGACGGAGAACGGGCTGCAGCCGGACCATCTGACGATCAAGCTCTCGGGCTCGGCCGGCCAGTCGCTCGGCGCCTTCGCCGCGCCCGGGCTGAAGATCGAGGTGATGGGCGAGGCGAACGACTATGTCGGCAAGGGGCTGTCGGGCGGAATTATCGTGGTGCGCCCGCCGCTCGGCTCGCCGCTGGTCACGCACGAG
>NZ_CALLYO010000404.1 GCF_937858865.1 uncultured Amaricoccus sp.
CTGGGCGATGGCCGTGGTGGTGATCGAGGCGCTGCCCGAGTAGGCCGGCGGGTCGAATCGGTCTCGAGGGGAATTCCGTTCGTGTTAACAGCGGCTTGGGCGGGCTGGAATGCGGCTGGAAGGAGGCTGGAAAGCGGCCATACGAATTGCGGCCGTGACCGGAGGTTAACGCGAGGCCGCGCGGGCGCGCGCGGCAGGACCGATGAGCGGTCGCGCCGGCGGCCGCGGGCGGCTATCCGCCGCGGACCATGGCGAAGAGGAAGCGGGCGCAGACGGTGAGGAGGAAGAGGCCGAACAGGATCTCGAGGCGGCGGCGCGGCATGGCGTGGGCGAGGTTGACGCCGATCTGGGTGGTGAGGAGCGTCATCGGCACGATGAGGGCGACGCCGAGCAGCGAGACGAAGCCTATGGCGTCGGGCGGAAGGCCGGGGCGGCCCCAGCCGGAGATCATGTAGCCGATCGTGCCGGGGATCGAGATGAGGACGCCGACGCCGGCCGAGGTGGCGACCGCCTGGTGGATCGGGCGGCCGTGCAGCGTCAGGATCATCGTCGAGATGGCGCCGCCGCCGATGCCCATCAGCGCCGAGGCGAGCCCGACGAGCCAGCCCCAGGCGCGCAGCGCGAGGCCCCTCGGCATCTCGGTGGCGACGCGCCAGCGGTCGCGGCCGAAGAGGAGCTTGCTGGTCGTCAGCAGCCCGACGGCGACGAAGACGCCCTGGAAGACCGCGGGGCCGGCGGTGCGGGCGATGACGGCGCCCATGCTGACGCCGATCAGGATCGGCAGCGCCCAGGCGCGCAGGACCGAGGGGTCGACGGCGCCCTTGCGGTAGTGGCCGAGCGCCGAGCGGATCGAGGTCGGGATGATGATCGCGAGCGAGCTGCCGACCGCGAGCGGCATGGCGATCTCGGGCTCGGTGCCGAGCAGGCGGAAGACCTCGAAGAGGACGGGCACGGTGATCGCCCCGCCGCCGACGCCGAAGAGGCCGGCGAGGACGCCGGTGACGGCGCCGCCGGCGGCGAGCGCCCCGGCGAGCCAGAGGAAGGAGGCGAGGCCGAGCGTGCCCATCAGTGCCGGCCCTCGTCGCCGGCCGGGCCGGCGGCGCGGACCTTCGCCTCGTAGAGCTCGAGGGTGAGCTGGTACTGCGCGACGAGATGCTCGGCGGCGGCCTCGGCGTCGCCGCGCAGCGCCGCGTCGGAGATCCGGCGGTGCTCCTCCTCGGAGTTCCGCCGCGGGTAGGTGTTGGAGTCGGAGATGTAGCGGTAGCGTTCCGCCTGGTCCATCAGCTCCTCGCAGAAGCGCAGCAGCCACTCCGAGCCGCAGTTGGAGATCAGCGCGCGGTGGAACTGGCGGTGGCGGACCTCCCACTCGCGGTTGTCGTCGGCGTCCTGCGCGTCGGTGCCGAAGAGGAAGGGGGTGCGCAGCAGGCGGTGCAGCGCGAGGACGATGCCGTCCTCCCAGGCCTCGGTGCGGTTGCGGACCGATTCGACGAGCGCCCGCCCCTCGAGCCAGCAGCGCGCCTTCACGATGTCGCGGAACTGCTCGATCGAGAGGACCGGCACCGAGAAGCCGCGCTGGTCCTCGTGATCGACCATGCGCTCGGCGGCGAGGCGGTTCATCGCCTCGCGCACCGGGTTGGTGCCGGCGCCGTAGCGGAGCGCGATCTGCTCGACCTGGAGCCGCTCGCCCGGCGCGAGGGCGCCGCGGAGGAGGTCGCCCTTGAGCCGGCGGTAGACGAGGGTCGCCGCCGTGGCCTTGCCGCCGGCACGCGCGAAGTCGTCGCCGCCGGCGGCGGCGGAGCGCGCCGGGCCCTTCATGCCAGGCCTGCCGTTTCCGAGATGGTCGAGCGGTGCCAGAAGACGAGCCGGCGCTCGACGAGGACGACGACCCAGAAGAGGGTGAAGCCGAGCAGGCTGAGGTAGAGGATGAGCGAGAAGACGCGCGGGGTCTGCAGCTGCGAGGCCGCGACGCGGATGAGCTCGCCGAAGCCCTTGCCGCCGCCGAGGAACTCGGCGGTGATGGCGCCGGCCATGACGCCGACGGCGGCGATCTTGAGGCCGGTGAAGATGTGCGGCAGGCCGGTCGGCAGCTTCATCTTGAAGAGGGTCTGCCAGCGGCTGGCCCCCATGGTCTTGAAGAGCATGCGCGCGTTCTCGTCGTGGGCGTGCAGTCCCGCCGCGGTGCCGACGACGATGGGGAAGGTGGCGATGAAGGCGGCGAGCGCGACCTTCGACGCGATGCCGAAGCCGAGCCAGGCGAGGAAGAGCGGCGCGAAGGCGACCTTGGGCATGGTGTCGATGGCGACGAGGTAGGGCAGGACCGCCCGCTCGCCGAAGGCGGTCTCGCCGACGAGGATGCCGAGGCTGAAGCCGATCGCCATGGCGAAGAGGAAGCCGAGCAGCACCTCCTGGGTGGTGATCCAGAGCGCCTTCAGCATGTAGCCGCCGGAGAGGAGGTTGCGGGCGACGAGCTGGATGTCGGCCCAGGTCTCGCCCGGCGAGGGCAGGATGATCGGCGAGACGATGCCGAAGCTGTGCACGAACTGCCAGAGCGCGACGACGGCGACGAGGAGGCCGACCATCGCGACCGAGCGGGGGATGCGGTCGATGAGCGAGACGTGCTCGGTCCAGACGGTATCGCCCTCGGGGGCGGTGCTGCTCACTGGAAGGCTCCCTTGTCGAGGAGGGATCGGATCTGCTGCACGTAGGCGCCGAAGGCGGGGCTGACCATCATGTCGGTGGTGCGCGGGCGCGGCAGGTCGATGTCGATCTCGGCGATGATGCTGCCTGGGCGGGAGGACATGACGTGGACCCGGTCGGAGAGGAAGACCGCCTCGGAGATCGAATGGGTGATGAGGAGGGCGGTGGCGCTGCGCGACATGCAGATCCGCTGCAGCTCGAGGTTCATGAAGTCGCGGCTGATCTCGTCGAGGGCGCTGAAGGGCTCGTCGAGGAGCAGCACCTGCGGGCGGGTGATCAGCATGCGGCAGATGGCGGCGCGCTGGGCCATGCCGCCGGAGAGCTGGTGCGAATAGACCGTCTCGAAGCCCTTGAGGCCGACGAGCTCGAGGATCTCGCGGGCGTCGGCGTGGGCGGCGCGGGCGGCGGCGCGGCCGTCGCGGATCTCGATGGGCAGGACGATGTTCTCGATCGTGGTGCGCCAGGGGAAGAGCGTCGCCTGCTGGAACATCATGCCGATGTCGCGGCGCGGGCCGGTGACGGGCGTGCCGTCGAGGACGACCCGGCCGCTCGTCGGCGGCACGACGCCGGCCATGATCTTGAGGAGCGTCGACTTGCCGCAGCCGGAGGGGCCGATGACCGATGAGAAGCTGCCCTCGGTCAGGGTGACGTCGACCGGCTTCAGGGCCTCGATGCGGCCCTGGCCGTAGGTCTTCGACACGCCGCGGAGCTCGTAGACCGGCCGCGCGTCGCGGCCGGTCGGGGGCGTACCTGTCGGGCCGGTGGGAGACGCCACCGTCAGTCCTGGTTCCAGTATTCGACGAACTCGTTGGTATAGGCGGCCTCGAGGTCGTCGAGCGGGGCCGGGATGGTGCCGGTCGCGACGACGCTCTCGTGCCACTTCTCCCAGTCCTCGGGCGGCTGGTAGCCGAGCGGCCGGCTGGGGTCGACCGAGGTCATCCGCTGGCTGACCGCCTCGTAGACGCCGAGCGCGAAGTCGCGGTCCTCGGCCTCCTGCGGGTTGGCCGCGGCGGCATGCTCGAGCACCTTGTCGATGTTGGCCGGGTCCGTGCCGAACTTGTAGCCGCGGACGATGGCGCGGCCGAAGCCCTTGATGACCTCGGGGTTGGCGTCGATGTAGGCGCGGGTGGCGGCGAAGCCGTTGGCGAAGTAGCCGAGGTATTCGTCGGGCGTGATCTCGCGCAGCGGGATGCCGCGGGACTCGATGATGACCATGTCGACGGCGGCTGCGGCGTAGGCCTCGACCTCGTCGTTGAGGAAGGCCGCGGCCGCGGTGCCGCCGTCGCCGACGGTCAGGAACTCGTAGTCGGTGCCCTCGGTCAGCCCGGCGTCGGTGAGGATGTTGCGGGTGAAGCCGACCTCCGCGCCGTCGGCGGTGCCGACGCCGATGGTCGCGCCCTTGAGGTCGGCGGGGGTCTGGACGGCGGATTCCTCGCGCACGACGACGCCGAAGCCGGTCTTGGGGTAGAGGTTGTAGAGGAAGACGACGTCCTCGCCGCGCGAGCGGGCCGCGAGCACCGGGCCGGGGCCGGGCTGGCCGATCTGGCCGGTGCCGGAGGCGAGCGTCTGCAGCACCGAGGCTGAGCCGTTGACGGCCTCGACGCTGACGTCGAGCCCTTCCTCGGCGAAGTAGCCCTCGCCGATCGCCACGTGCAGCGGGAAGACGTTGAGCGCCGAGGGGTTGGGCAGCACCACCGTGACCGGCGTCTGCGCCAGCGCGCCGGCGGCCGGAAGGGCGGCAAGCGCGAGACCCGCCAGGATCGACCTGGCAAAGCGGAATGTCATTGGTGTCCTCCCATCTTGTGCCGGCCGGTGCCTGGGGCCGGCCTTCCCCGTCGTCGCCAGCGATCAGCGGGCAAGGATACACTATCGGACGAGGATACCCTGTCAAATGCAGATCGGGACGGATCATACATTTTTCGGTTGCCGCCTCTCGAATCCGTGCTAGGTCTGCGGTCAACCCGGCCCCCGGAAGCCGGCCAGATCGGAGGGACGAAGATGATGGACGGATCGGATCGCGAGGGCGGGCTGGTGATTCCGGCGCCGGAGCGGACCACCATCGCGGTGACGGGCAGCGACAAGCGCTTTCCGGTGCGGCGGATCTACTGCATCGGCCGCAACTACGTGGCGCACGTCGAGGAGATGGGCGGCAGCGTCGACCGCGATCCGCCGATCTTCTTCCAGAAGCCGACCGACGCCGTGGTGGCGAGCGGCAGCACCATCCCCTATCCGACGATGACCGGGAACCTGCACCACGAGGTCGAGCTGGTCATGGCGATCGGCAAGGGCGGGCGGAGCATCCCGGAGGCCTCGGCGCTCGATCACGTCTGGGGCTACGGCGTCGGGCTCGACATGACGCGACGGGACATCCAGGGCGGGGGCAAGCCCTGGGAGATCGGCAAGTCGTTCGACAACTCCTTCCCGGTCGGCGCGCTGAGCCCGGTCTCGGAGGTCGGCCATATCACCAAGGGGGCGATCCGGCTGACGGTGAACGGCGCGACGCGGCAGGAGTCCGACATCGGCCTCCTGATCTGGAAGCTGCCCGAGATCATCGCCCGGCTGTCGGAATATTTCGAGCTGCAGCCCGGCGACGTGATCCTGACCGGCACGCCGCACGGCGTCGGGCCGGTCGTCGCCGGCGACAGGCTGGTCGGCACCATCGAGGGGCTCGCCCCGCTCGAGGTGAGCATCGGGCCGAAGCTCGCCTGACGGGTCAGTCAAGCGCGGCCCGTGCTTTCGCACGGGCGGGATGGGGACGGCGCAGCCCTCCTCG
Organism: uncultured Amaricoccus sp.; assembly: GCF_937858865.1. Taxonomy (GTDB): domain Bacteria; phylum Pseudomonadota; class Alphaproteobacteria; order Rhodobacterales; family Rhodobacteraceae; genus Amaricoccus. The sequence continues at coordinate 5,471 of NZ_CALLYO010000404.1, forward strand.
TCAGTTGGCGCTTTTATCCTCCGCCGGCCGGGCACCGTCGACGAGCTTGCGGACCAGCGACACGACGTCGCCGTCGGGCCAGTCGTTCAAGCCCCTCCCGACGTCGAGGAGTTCGTCGAGGGGCCTCCAGGGGTCGCTTGCCCGCGCGCGCGCGCTGCCCGTGATCTGCAGCCTGCCGGCCTGGGGTGAGCCGCCGTCTCCGGTCACCGTGAGCGGGATGGCTTCCCAGGCGGGCGAGCTGAAGTTCTCCTTCAGAACGTTGTCGTTGTTGTAGCGGTCGCGGATGGTGATGTCCTGGACTTCTTCGGTGAAACGGATGGAGACTTTCATTCTGCCCCCCTCATGAAGCGGTCGTGGCCACAGCGGCCGGGTTTCACTCGCGCGTCAGGCGTCCGCCGCGGTGCGCCATCTGCAGGTTGATCGAGTAGGTGTTGGGCGAGCGGCGCCCGGGCAGGTTGGCGTCGAGCACGAGCGCCTGCGCCGTGTCGTAGGTCGTCGCCACCTCGAGGAGCTGGGTGACGGTGTGGATGCGCCACATGCGGTAGACCGGCGTGCCGGGCTGGTTCAGCCGCAGCTCGAGGTCGAAGCCGCAGCCCACCGGATCCTCTTCGGCCGCGTCGGTGACGACGAAGGCGCGCACCTTGTCGAAGCGGTAGCAGTGGCCCTCGAAGGCGTAGCCGTAGGCGAGCACCATCGAATAGTCGTCGTGCGACATGGGCGCGGTGTCGACGAGCTGCACCCGCAGCTCGTAGCCCCGCCCGCCGAAGAAGCTCGAATAGTCGTGCAGGCGGTTGAGCTTCACGCCGTAGAGGATGATCTCGTCCGGAAAGTAGGTGCCGGTCTGGGCCGGTGCCGGAATGTTGCAGCCGTCATCGCTCATCGTTTTCTCCCTCGGTCATTTCAGGTCGGCTCGAAGATGCCGCGCCAGCCGAAGCAGTCCTCGATCTGGGGCGCGAAGGGGCGGCCGCGGCCGCGGTCGACCGCCACGAGGAAGGCCTCGGCGGCGGTGGCGAAGTCGAGATCGTAGGGGTCGAGCCGCGGCCACGAGCGCACCAGCGCCTCGCCGACGATGTCGCGCGCCTCGGCGAGCGCCGCCTTCACGGCGAAATGGCGGAACTCGTAGGCGGCGGCGTCGTCCGCGAGGGCGCGCTCGATCAGCGAGGGCTCCATCTGCCGGCGCAGGTCGCTGAAGCGGCGCGGGTCGATGTCGGAGAGGCCGCGGTCGTAGAGCAGCGCCTGGTGCACCTCGATGAGGCTGTCGAAGAGGGCGCCGCCGAACGGGCGCGAGCGGTCGTGCACCTCGCGGCTCACGTCGCCGAGGCGCAGCGAGTTGCTGAAGGTGCGGATCTGCCGCTCGTTGCTGGTCTCGGCGAAGCGGTCGAGCTCGTTCTCGAGGAGGAGATTGCCGCGGGTCCGTCGCAGCAGGCGGTCGAGCGCGGTGTCGAAGTGGAGGAGCCCGAGCAGCGAGAGGAAGTCGGCGACCGCCTCGTGGTAGGCGAGGAAGTCGGGGCCGCCCTCGCCGTCCTCGGGCAGGCCGATCTCGCCGAGCAGCACGAGGTGGCCGACCTCGTGCGCGATGGCGTCGAAGTTCAGCCCGTAGCAGCTGCGCCGGTCGGCCCGGTCGCTCTCGCCGAGCTCGAGGTAGCCGAAGCCCGACTGGGCGTTGTCCCACTCCGGGATGCGCGGCACGATCTCGAGCCGGTCGACGGTGGGCTCGAAGTACCAGGGGATCTCGCGGCCGACGTAGCCCTCGCAGATGTCGAGCACACGGCGCACGCAGGCGTAGACGTGGGCGTCGAGGAAGCCGTCGGTGCCGGGCTCGAGATAGTCGAAATGGCCGTCCGGTCCCGGCTCCGCCGGCGGGCGCAGCCGGCCGGCGTAGGGCGGCAGCTCCGGGAAGAAGTAGGGGACCTTCGGCTCGACCGGGTTCGCCACGTACATGCGGCGGTCGGCGGGGCCGGCGGTGATCCGGCCGGGCGGGAGGCTCAGCCAGACGACCTCCGGCTTCTCGTAGCCGGGGACGTAGGGCGGCTGCGGGAAGACGCGGAAGCGCGTGCCGAGGCTCGCGCCATCCGTTCCCCCGCCCGCAGCGGGAGAGGCCGGGACCGGCTCCATTCTCGTCACGCCATCCGCCCCCCCGCGCAGGTTCTAGCCTCGCATCGCCCGGCAGTTCCCGGCGCGAGTATACCCTACGCGGGGAAGGCGAGATAGTCGTCCCACTGCCCCGCCGCCTCGAGATCGGCCGCCCAGGCCTCGGTGAGCTCGAACGGGAGCCGTGGGAGCGGGGTGCGGGGCGCGGTGGCGAGGTGGCGGAGGAGGGCGATGGTGTCGGCGCGCTTGGCGTCGACGGCGTTGCCGGGGAGCCATTCCTCGAAGGCGTCGATCTCGGCCGGGGCGATGCCGGCGGCGCGTGCGGCGGCGATGGTCGCGGGGTAGCTGCGGTCGAGGAAGCCCTGCTGCCGGGCGAGCCTCTCGAGTGCCGCGCGGGTGAGCGGGGCGAGGATGCCGCGGCGGGCGGCGCGGCGGAGGGTCAGGCGCATGTTGACCAGCGCCTCACCGAGGGGGGCCGATCCGAGTTCGGGCGGGGTCATCCCTACGGCGACCTCCTCGTCGTCGGCGAGGGGGATGCGGCGGTACCAGCGGTAGATCAGCCCGTGGCCGATCATGCCGCAGGGGGCGAGCTCGGCGGCGCGGAGCGCGCCCATGCTGGCGGCGCCGTGCATCTCGACGCCCTGGGACATGGCCCAGAGGATTTCCTTGTGGCGCACCGCCGGGCGCTGGGCGAAGGCGCCGTCGACGATGGCGATGGCGGCCGGGCGGTGGTCGAGGACGGCGCGGAAGACGCTGCCCTGCTCGGCGGGCGGCAGGTAGAGGGCGTCGAGGTGGGTGCGGGCCTCGGCGACCGGCAGGGTGGGGCCGAGGAGGACGGCGATGTCACCGGCCATGCGCGGCCTCCGGGTTGGTGTGGAGGGGCGGCGCGACGAGGCGCACCACGGCGAGCGGGATGTCGGGGTCGGCGAAGAGCGGCACGGCGATCGCCGCCCGCGCGCCGGCGGTGGCGAGGGCGGCGACGATGCCGGCGAGATCGCGGGGCGGCGGGTCGGCGGGCATGGGCGTGCCGCCGGTGTCGAGCTGGCGGCGCCAGGCGGCGAGGTGCTCGGCCTCGGGGCCGGTGCGGTAGAGGTCGGCCGTCACGTCCTCGCGCGCGCCGGCGATGGCGGTGAGCCGGGCCTGGGCGGCCTCGAGGAGAGCGCGGGCGAGGGCGGCGTCCTCGGTGGTGTCGCAGCCGAAGCCCTCGGCGGGGAGGGGCGCGAGGTCGGGGCCTGCGGCGCGCTGCATCAGGTGGCACCAGTAGACCGGCAGGCCGTGCGGAGTCGGGATGCGCCAGATGCCGGCGACCGCCGCAGCCGGTCGAGGAGCGGGGCGGAGCGGGCGCCGGCGACGCTGGCGGCGGCGATGCGGAAGCGGTCGAAGAAGTGCGGCATGGCGAGGGCGCGGTGGCGCGCCTCGCGCTCGAGGAGTTCGAGGCAGGCATGGCGGAGCGCGCCCTGGAGGTCGGTCCCGGCGGCGAGGCCGCTGGTGTCGCGCGGCAGCCAGGCGGGGTGCGGCGAGGGGAGGGTGTAGACGGTGTCGACGAGGGCGAGCGGCACCGGGCGGGGGCGGGCGGCGAGGAGGTCCCAGCCCTCGATCCAGGCGATGGAGGCGGCTGGGTCGGGGGCGCGGCGGCAGAGGTCGGCCCAGAGGTCGGTGTCGTCCGGGGGCGCGCGCCAGGTCCGCTCGGGGGGGATGCGCTCGGCGGCCCAGGTCTCGAGCGATTCCATCAGCGCGGCGATGGCGGCCTCGGGGAGGGTGGCGCCCTTGCCCTGGGTGACGGCGTTCGAGCGGGCGAGCGGGCGGATGACCTGGGCGACCGGCACGCCCGCGCGGTCGAGGCCGGTGAGCGCGCCGAGGCGGGTGATGCCGAAGCGCGCGCGCCGCGCCCAGAGCCGGCGGACGGTCGCCTCGATCGGCGGGGGAGCGGCGGTTGGTGTGGCGAGAAGGTCGGCGAGCGCGGCCGGCGGGATCATATGCATGGGGCGGCCGCGGCGGACCTGGCCCTGCCGACCTCTCCAATGAGCACGGGCGCGCCTGCCGGGGGGCAGGCAGACGCAGCCCGTGCTTTCGCACGGGCGGGGATGGGGGGGCGGTGCCTCCTCTCGTCAACCGGCGGGATTGTGGCAATCACGCGGATTTCCGGTCAGCCGCCGCGGCCGATGGCGCCGAGGTCGGCGCGCGCCCGGTCGGCGAGCCAGGCGGCGCCCTGCTTCTGGCCGAGGTCGAGGGCGCGCTTGAGGTCGCGGCGGACGATGGCGGGGCCGGCGCCGGCGGCGGCGCGGAGCCGTCCCCGGCGGCGGTAGAGCTCGGGGAGCCAGAAGAGCTGGCCGCCCTTGAGCCCCTGGGTGATCGCCGTCTCGACCAGCCCGAGCGCGGCGGCGGGGCGGCCGGCGCGCTCGAGGATCTCGGCCTGCATGTCGGCCTGGATCGACATGTTCTCGTCGGTGCCGATGCGCTGCTGCAGCGCGAGGCCGTCCTCGAAGCGGCGCATCCCGTCCTCGAGCGCGCCCGAGAGCGCCGCGGCCCAGCCGGCGAAGACGTCGGCGCGGGCGCGGCTGGCGGCGAGGCCGTGGGTGTCGGCGACCGCGCGCATCCGCTCGGTGAGGGCGAGGACATCAGCGGCGCGGCCCTGGCAGCGGCGCAGGACGACGGCGTAGTAAAGTGCGTGCACCAGGCTGCCGACGTGCTCGGTCGCCTCGGCCCAGGCGAGGCTGTCGGCGATGGCGGCCTCGGCGCCGGCCTCGTCGCCCATGAAGGCGAGGGAGAGCGCCCGCTCGCCGAGGCCGCAGACCCGCGCGTCGTGGCCGCCGTAGATGGCGCGGTTGCGCTGGGCGCGCTCGGCGTCGTAGAGCGCCAGCCCCTCGGCGACGCAGTCGAGGCAGAACTGGTGCTGGCCGGCGTGGAAGTTGGTCGCCCAGGCGCAGTGGTAGGATTGCAGGCGGATCTCGGGGTCGTTCACCCGCGCGAGGTCGTCGATCAGCGTGCGGGCGCGCGCCCGCTGCACGGTGATGTTGCGGGCGGTGAACCACCAGCCCCAGGAGATGGCGAAGCGGTCGGCGAGGCTGCCCTGGCTCTGCCGGCGGCAGATCGACATCGCCCGCTCGTAGATGCGGCGGGTCTCGGGCGAGCCCTCGCCGGTCAGCGCGGCGGCGACGACGCCGCGGAGCTGCAGGGCGTCGAGGCGGAGCTCGGTGCGCTGCGGCCCGCCGGCGACGGCGGCGAGCTGCCCCTCGGCGGTCTCGAGCAGGTGGTCGGCCTCGGGCATCGCCGAGCGGATGACCGAGGCCTCGGCGGCCGCGATGGCGAAGCGGGCGGCGTCGAGCGGGAAGCCGCCCTGGGCGCAGTGCCAGGCGGCGAGCTCGTTCGGCATCCCGAGCGACTCGCCGGCGACCAGCCGGCGGGCGATGCGCTGGTGGAGCCGCCGGCAGTCGGTCCTGAGCAGGCTGCCGTAGGCCGCCTCCTGCAAGAGCGCGTGGCGGAAGCGGTAGCTGGTCTCGCCGTCCGCGGCGCGCGCCTCGAGGATGCCGTGGCTGACGAGCTCGGCGAGGTCGGCCTCGATCGTCGCGGCATCGGGCCCGGGGTCGAGCACGCGCTCCATCACCCCGACGCCGAACTCGCGGCCGATGACGCTCGCGACCTGCGCCATGCGCCGCGCCGCGCCGGCGTCGGCGAGGCGCGCCGAGAGGAGGTCGTTGAGGGTGGTGATGCCGTTCTCGACCAGGAGCGCGCGCCAGTCGGCGGCGGTGCTGCCGCTGCCGGCCCGGCGCAGCAGGAAGTCGGCGAGCTCCTCGCCGAAGAGCGGCACGCCGTCGCTCTTGTCGCGCACGAACTCGGCCAGCCCCGGCGGGACCTTCCCCTCCCAGAGGCAGGAGACGAGATCGGCCATCGCCGGGCCGCTGAGGCCGGCGAGCGCGATGGTCGTCGCGCCGGACGGGCCCTGCCGCTGGCCGCTGCGGCTGGTGGCGAGGACGAGGGCGGGCAGGGCGTGCGCCGCCTCGCCGAGCCGGTCGATCAGCTCGGCGGTCATGCTGTCGGCCCAGTGGGCGTCCTCGAAGACGAAGAGCTGCGGGCCCGGGCGCGCGAGCGCGCGGAAGAGGTCGACCGCCGCCCCGATCACCTCGTCGCGGTAGCGCGCGCCGGAGAGGTCAGTGGCCAGCAGGTGGGCCGAGGTCCGCGGTGTCTTCGCCGCGGCGAAGGAGGCGAGCACCTGCGCCGCGCCGGCGTCGAGCGGGATGCCGCGGGCGGCGAGCCGGGTGCCGAGGGCGCCGGGGTCGCGCTCGGAGAGCGCCTCGCGGCCGGCCAGCGTCTCGAGGAAGGTGAGGAAGGGGTGCAGCGGCCGGTGGCTCAGCCGCTCGTGGCACTGGATCACCCGCTCCTCGCCCTGGCCCTCGCGGGCGGCCTCGCGCCGGAGCTCGGAGACGAGGCGCGACTTGCCGATGCCGGCTTCACCCACCACCCAGACCGCCTGCCCGGTGCCGGCGCGCGCCTGCGCCCAGGCGCGGCGCAGCGCGGCGAGCTGGCTGTCGCGGCCCTGCAGCGGCGCCCCGGCCCCGCGCACGGCGGCGAAGCGGTCGACGACCGCCCGCGGGCGGAGCGGCCGCCAGAGGCGGACGGGCTCGGCGAAGCCCTTGAGCCGCGCCGTGCCGAGCGGGCGGTAGTCGAAGCTCGCGCGCGTCAGCCGGTAGGCGGTGTCCTCGACCACGATCGAGTTGGGCGCCGCCTCGGCCTGCGCGCGGGCGGCGAGGACCGAGGCGGTGCCGAGGAGATCCTGGCCGTCGGCCGAGATGACCATCATGCCGGTCGCGACGCCGATGCGCAGCTGCAGGCCGGCGAGCCGCCCGCCGCGCGCCCGGCCGAAACGCTCGATGAGGGCGAGCGCGGCGCGCACGGCGCGCTCGGCGGAATGCTCGGACTGGCGCGGATAGCCGAAGAAGCCGCAGCCGCCGTCGCCGAGCTCCTGGTAGACGTGCCCGCCGTGCTGGCGGATGAGGCGCGAGGCCTTGCCGTGGAAGTCCTTGACGATCTCGGCGTATTCCTCCGGCCCGCGCGCGACGAGCAGCTCGGTCGATCCGACGATGTCGTAGAAGAAGGCGGTGATCTGCCGCCGCTCGCCGGCAAGCTCGATCGTCGGGTCGTCGGTGGCTCGGACGGTACGCATAATGCGAAACGATACCACCCTTGCCGGCGAATCAATCCATTTCCGCCGCAAGCTGCCGGTTTCCCCGGATTCTTCGCCCCTGCCCCGGGCGGGGCGCGGAAACTGGCTCAGCCGGCGCGCATGAGCGCGAGGGCGGCGGCGTGCAGTGCCGGGCTCGCGGCGGCGATCACCGTTCCGCCGGCGAGCGGCGGGCGGCCGTCGAGGCCGGTGACGACGCCGCCCGCCCCCTCGATGATCGGGATGAGCGGGACGATGTCGTAGGCCTGCAGCGAGCTCTCGATGACGAGGTCGATGAAGCCGTGGGCGAGCAGGCAGTAGGAGTAGCAGTCGCCGCCGAAGCGGGTCATGCGCACTGCCGCCGCGACGCGGTCGAAGCCGGCCTGCACCGCCGGACCGAGGCGCGGGTGGGTGGAGTAGAGGATCGCCTCGGCGAGGTCGGTCCTGCCCGAGGCGCGGAGCGGCTGGCGCGATCCGGCATGTACCAGCCAGGCGCCGGAGGGGCCGGCGAGGAAGGTCTCGTCGAGGTAGGGCTGGCGCATGATGCCGCCGACCGGCCGCCCGGCGTGGAGCAGGCCGAGCAGGATCCCCCACTGCGGCACGCCGGAGATGAAGGCGCGGGTGCCGTCGATCGGGTCGATGATCCAGGACCATTCGCTGGCGCCGGGGGTGAAGCCCTCCTCCTCGCCCTGGATCGGGCTGTCGGGCCAGGCGCGGGAGAGGCCGGCGCGGATCATCGCCTCGACGCCGCGGTCGGCGGCGGTGACCGGGTCGAAGGCGCCGGGGCCGAGCTTGTTCTCGACCGCGAGCGGCCGGCGGAAGTGGCCGAGCGCGAGCCGCCCGGCCTCCTCGACCAGCGCCAGCGCCAGCGCCAGGCGCTCCTCGATCTCCTGCTGCATGCGGCGATTCTCCGACCTCGGTGCCGGGCGAGCATGGACCGGGCGCCGAGGCGCGGGAACCATCGTCGCGGACCGGCCATCGGCGGATTTCCGCCGATTGCTGCGCGCGCCGCGCCGGGCGCCTCCGCAAGGCCGCGGGCCTCGCCCATATGGCGGCATGGCCCCAGGCTGCGCGGAGGGGATTGTCGCTGCGACACAAACCTGCCGTAGTGCCACCGGAAGGCTGGCCCGTCGTCGGCGGGTGGATCCGCTGCTAGCCATGGAGTGACCCCCCGATGCCCTTCCTCGACGCGATCGCGCCGCACTTCGACTTCCTGACCAGCCCGGCGGGATGGGCGGCGCTGGTCACGCTGATCGCCATGGAGGTGGTGCTCGGCATCGACAACCTGATCTTCATCTCGATCCTGACCAACAAGCTGCCGCCCGAGCACCGGGTCAGGGCGCGGCGGCTCGGGATCGGCGCGGCGCTCATCATGCGGCTGCTGCTGCTCGCCACCATCTCCTACATCGTGGCGATGACGACGCCGGTCTTCACCGCCTTCGGGCAGCCCTTCTCCTGGCGCGACCTGATCCTGATCGCCGGCGGCCTGTTCCTGGTCTGGAAGGCGACCAAGGAGATCCACCATTCGGTCGATCCGGCGGATCACAAGGACGACACGGTCGGCAAGGCGGTCAGCACCACGCTCGGCGGCGCGATCTTCCAGATCCTGCTGCTCGACCTCG
>NZ_CALLYO010000405.1 GCF_937858865.1 uncultured Amaricoccus sp.
AGGCGGCGATCGAGGCGGTGGCCGAGGTCGGCAACCCGACCATCGTAGCCACCCTCACCGTCGTCGCCGCGCTCCTGCCCATGCTCTTCGTCTCCGGCATGATGGGCCCCTACATGAGCCCGATCCCGGTCAACGCCTCGGCGGCGATGATCTTCTCCTTCTTCGTCGCCGTCACCGTCACCCCCTGGCTGATGCTGCGCATCGCCGGCCGCGCCCCCGCCCATGCCGCCGACGGGCACGGCGGCCACGGCGGACGCCTCGGCCGCCTCTATGCGGCGGTCGCGCGCCCGATCCTCGCCTCGAAGGGCGCGAGCCGCGGGTTCCTTCTCGCCGTCGCCGCGCTGACCCTCGCCTCGCTCGCGCTCTTCTACACCCGCGACGTGACCGTGAAGCTCCTGCCCTTCGACAACAAGTCCGAGCTCTCGGTGACGATCGACCTCCCCGAGGGCGCCTCGGTCGAGGCGACCGACGCCGTCGCCCAGCGGGTCGCGGACGCGGTGCTCGCGCTCGAGGAGGTGCGCTCGGTGCAGACCCACGCCGGCGCCGCCGCGCCCTTCAACTTCAACGGCCTCGTCCGGCACGCCTTCTACCGCACCCAGCCCGAGCAGGGCGAGGTGGCCGTCAACCTCGTCCCCAAGCACGACCGCGACCGCGCCAGCCACGCCATCGCCCTCGACATCCGCGAGCGCATCGCCCGCCTCCCCGTCCCGGCCGGCACCAGCCTCAAGGTGGTCGAGCCGCCGCCCGGCCCCCCGGTGATGGCGACGCTCCTCGCCGAGATCTACGGCCCCGATCCCGCGACCCGGCGCGCCGTCGCCGAGCGCGTCGAGGCGGCGTTCCGCTCCGTCCCCTTCGTCGTCGACGTCGACAATTCCTGGGGCGCCGAGGCCCGCCGGCTGCGCGCGACGATCTCGACCGACGACCTCGAGTTCTTCCGCGTCGAGGAGAGCGACGTCTTCGACACCATCGCGCTGCTCAGCGGCGGCACCACCGTCGGCTACTCCCACCGCGGCGAGGGCCGCCAGCCGATCCCGATCCGCATCGAGCGGCCGAAGGGCGAGCGCCTCCTCGACGAGCGCTTCCTGACCACGCCCATCCCCGCCAACGTGCTCCCGGGCGACCGCGGCGTCGTCGAGCTCGGCGACGTGGTGCGCATCGCCGAGGAACGCGCCTCGCACCCGATCTTCCGCCACAACGGCCGCGCCGCCGAGATGGTGACGGCCGAGCTCGCCGGCGCCTTCGAGGCCCCGCTCTACGGCATGCTCGCCGTGGAGCAGGCGCTGGACGAACAGGACTGGACCGGCCTGCCGAAGCCCGCGATCCGCCTGCACGGCCAGCCCGAGGACGAGAGCCTCCCGACCCTCCTCTGGGATGGCGAGTGGGA
>NZ_CALLYO010000406.1 GCF_937858865.1 uncultured Amaricoccus sp.
ATCTTCGACGCCGATCCCCGGCCTCACGGGGTCAACATTCCACGCCGATCCACAGGATCTCGACCGCCACCCCGCCAGCAGCGCCTGCCACCCTCCGCCCACGGCAATTTTCCGCCGGGCGCGCGCCGCCCACCGACCGGATCCGCGCCCTTGCGCGTATATCTGCCGGCACCCATCGGGCAGTGCGCCCGGCGGTAGCGGGAGGGAACGGCATGCATCAGATCGGCCTCGTGGCAGTGGCGCTCGGCCTGGCGGCCTGCGCCACGACCCCCTCGTACTACGGCGGGGTCAGCGCGCAGAACGTCAACTGCGGCACCGGCGTCCTTGGCGGCGCGCTGCTCGGGGGCCTCGCCGGCAACCAGGTCGGCAAGGGCCAGGGCCAGGATCTCGCCACCATCGCCGGCGCCACGGTCGGCGGCCTCTTCGCCGCGACACGGCCCGAGTGCCAGCCCCAGGCCTATGGCCGGCCCTACGGCCAGCCGGTCGCCTACGGCGGCCACCCCCCGCAGGCGACCCTCGTTGGCTACGACCGCTACGGCAGGCCGATCTACCGGTAGGGGCCCGAACTGCACCGTTTCGGCCGAGGCGCTCGTCCCGCGCCCCTCGTCGGGTGCCGGCGCGGGCAATCCCGGCTCACCTGCCGGGCGCCGGCGCCGTGATTTCTCACTCCTCCTTCTTCTCCTTCTTCGCCGGCAGCCCCCAGATCTCGTCGCCCTCGCGGTTGGTGTCGCCCTCCGACAGGATGTGCTTCGAGATCAGCGCCAGCATGTAGGCGCGCAGCACCGCGTTCATCCGCGCCTGGTAGCCGTGCCCCATGCGGCGGAACCACTTCACCACATCGGCGTCGAAGGCCGCGGTGAGCTTGGTCTTGTGCGGCCGGACCGGGACCCGGCTCTCGATCCGATGCCACTCCGGCGGCACCAGCAGCTGCCGGAGCTTGAAGTCCTTCAGCCACTCTTCCTGCCTCTCGAGCTCCAGCATGAACTTGAAGTGCGCCCGTTCCTGCTCGATGTTGCGCCTGCGTTCCTCGAACAACCCGTCTCTCCCGCATCCGGTCACGAGCCGCGATCCTCGCCGGAAAAGCATAAGATTCGGTTCAAATCGCCCATATGCGTTCCATACGCATTCCATTACGCATTCCATATCCGCCAACCGCCTGTTTCTCCACTATCTTCCGACCCTGCGGCCCGGATCCTCCCCGAAACTCCTCCGCCGCCTCACCGGCGGATTTCCGCCCATCCTGCCGGCGCGGGTAGACATTCCGCACTGCAACATGGCCTTATCCGCGACCGATGTAACAGTTCCGGACCGGTTGCCTTGCGTTCCCTCATCCTCCTCGCCCCCCTGGCCGCGGCCGCTTTCCTCGCTGCCCCCGCCCTCGCCGACAATCGCGCCTCGATCCCGGGGGAGCGCGAGCTCGCCTGCCTCGCCGAGGCGATCTATTTCGAGGCCCGCGGCACCGGCGCCGAAGGCGAGGCGGCGGTTGCACATGTCATCGTAAACCGTTCCAACAACCCGAAATTCCCCGACACCGTCTGCGGCGTCGTCACCCAGGGCTGCCAGTTCTCCTACCGCTGCGACGGCCGCTCCGACGCGCTGACCGACGCCCGCAGCCGCGCCCGCGCCTACCGGGCCGCCGAGACCGTGCTCGCCGGCGGCGCCGACCCGACCGGCGGCGCCCTCTTCTTCCACTCCGCCCGCGCCAAGCCCGGCTGGTTCGCCAAGCGCAAGCGCACCGGCACCATCGGCGGCAACGTCTTCTACCGCTAGCAGGCTGCTGAAGAAGTCCGCGCTTGTTCGCGGGTGTGTGGCGTGATTCCGTCGGTGCAGGAGCGAGAGGCAGCGGACGGGATCACGATGCGGG
>NZ_CALLYO010000407.1 GCF_937858865.1 uncultured Amaricoccus sp.
GGTCGCGCAGGAAGAGGTAGATGATCGCGACGACGATCACCACCGAGAGCGCGAGCGTCAGCAGCACCTCGTGGATCGAGCCGTCGATGAAGACCGCGTCGTCGCCGGTAATGAAGATCCGCACCCCTGGCGGCAGCGTCTGCTGCAGCTCGGCGACGATGGCGTGGATGCTGCGCGAGATCTCGAGCGTGTTGCTCTCCGCCTGGCGGATCACCCCGATCCCGAGGCCGCTCTGCCCGTTCGAGCGCAGGATCGAGTTGCCGCTGTCCGGCCCGAGCGTCACCGTCGCCACGTCCGAGAGCCGCGTGTTCTGGTCGAGCATCAGCGCCCCGAAGGCCTCGGGCGTGTTGACCGTCGCGGTCGTGCGCACGACGAGGCTCTGGTTCGTGGCGCTGAGCGACCCCGCCGGACTGTCGAAGGCGACGGTCGCCAGCGCATCGCTCACGTCGCCGAGCGTCAGCCCCCGGCTCGCCAGCGCGATCTGGTCGACGTCGACGCGAAAGATCCGGTCGCGCGCGCCGTAGAGCGAGACGTCCGCCACCCCCGGCGCCGCGATCAGCCGGTCCTCGACCGTGTTCCGCACCAGGTCGGTCAGATCCTCGACCGACATCGTCTCGGAGGTCACCCCGATGCGGATCACCGGGTCGGAATTGGCGTCCGCCTTGACGATCCGCGGCTCGTCGGCGTCATCGGGCAGCTGGTTGATGACCCGACCGATCGAGTCGCGCGCATCCGACGCCGCCACGTTGAGGTCCGTTCCATCAGTGAACTCGACCGTCACCCGGCTCTGCCCGAAGGTCGAGCGCGAGGAGATGGCGCTCACCCCCGAGATCCGCCCCATGGCGCCCTCGATGACGCCGGTCACCTCGCGGTCGATCGTCTCGGGCGCGGCGCCGTCATAGCTCGTCGTCACGGTGATGACCGGCCGGTCAACGTCCGGCAACTCGCGCACCTCGACGCCGAAGAGCGCCGCCAGCCCCGCGATCACGATCAGGCTGTTGAGCACGACGGCCAGGATCGGCCGCCGCACGAAGAGCGCGGTGAACCCGCGCCCCGTCCCGCCGATGTCCGCGCGCGAAGCCAATGGCCGCCCTCAGGTCGGCGAGGGGCGCGGCAAATCGCCCCGCGCCGTCGCCGGCGGCGCCTCGCCCTCGAAGCGGAAGGGCGCACCCGGCCGCAGCATCTGTACCCCCTGCGTCACCACCACCGTGCCGGGCGCGAGGTCGGCATCGACCAGCACCGCATCGTTGTTGCGCTGCACGATGCGCACCGGCACCTGCTTCGCTACGCCGGCGTCGCTGATCCAGACGTAGGCGCCTGCCGCGTTCCACTGGATCGCCAGCGGATCGACCGCCGCGAAGACGTCGCCCGGAAAGCGCATGGTGATCGAGAAGGCCATGCCCGCGCGCAGCACGTCGTCGGCATTGTCGAGGCTCGCCCGCACCCGCAGCGTCCGCGTATCGGCGCTGATCCGGCTGTCGACCGTCACCACCTCGCCGGTCAGGTCGAGCCCCGGCAGCGCGAGCGGCCGCGCCGACACCGGCGCCCCCGCCTTCAGCTGCCCGACGAAGCGCTCCGGCACGCGGAAGTCGACCAGAATGTGCGACCGGTCGTCGAGCGTCGCCACCTCGGTCGCGCTCGTCACCTGGTCGCCGATATCGACCCCGAGGATGCCGACCCACCCGTCGAACGGCGCCCGGATCACCCGCCGCTCGAGCGCGAGCTCGGCATCGCGCAACGCCAGCTCCGCCTGGTCCCGCGCCAGCTGCGCCGCCCGGAGCTGCAGCTCGCTCACCGCCTGCGACCGCACCAGCCTCTGGTCACGCTCGAGCGTCGCCTCGGCATCGGCGAGCGTCAGCCGGGCGCGGTCGAGCTCGATCTCCTCGCCATCCGAGTCGAGCCGCACCAGCGGCGCCCCCGCCGGCACGTAGTCGCCCGCGGCCACCTCGATCGCCACCACCCGCCCGGAGACATAGGGCGTCACCGACACCGACCGCGCCGCCCGCCCGTCGCCGATCGCCGAGACGGAGTCGTTGATCCGCGCCTCGACCACCGGCGCGCCGAGCACCACCGGCACCCGCGGCCCCTGCTGGCCCTCGGCGGTCCGCTCCGCCCGCGCCGGCTCCACGGAGACCGCGGTGATCCCCGCCCGCTCCAGCAGCTCCGCCGCACCGGGAAAATAGCGCGCCCACAGGACGGCCGCCGTCGACAGCAGCACGAGCGAGACGATGGCTTGCTTCCAGATCCTCATTCCGGGTTCCCGCCGACGCGGCGCCCGAGCCTCCGTCGCCCGAAAAAGCGCATCATCACAGCAGATAAACCCGCCCGCTCCGGCAATGACAGCGCGATCTTGCCGAAGTCACGAAAGTTTTGCCGGCGCGCCTCTCCGCGACGGAATCCGCCGCGCCGCGCGTAAACCTATCCCGCCGCGAGCCCGCGCGCCGCGCCGCATCCCGCCGCCGCCATCCAGTCGCCGAGCCGCGCCGCCTCCTCCACGCCGAGCCGCAGCCCGAGCTTGGTCCGCCGCCAGAGCACGTCCTCGGCCGTCCGCGCCCACTCGCGCTCCATCAGCCAGCGCACCTCCCGCTCGGTGAGGTTCCAGCCGAACCGCGCCCCCAGATCATCCGCCCCGCGCGCCCCCGCCAGCAGCTCCGCCGCCTCGGTGCCGTAGCAGCGCACGAGCCGCATCGCCCAGCCCGCATCGAGAAAGCCGAAGCGCGCCGCGAGATCGCGCGCCAGCGCCTCCGCCCCGTCGACCGGAAAGTCCCCGCCCGGCAGCGGCACCCGCGCCGTCCACGCCTGCCCCATCGCCGGGAAGACCCCTACGAGCTTCGCCAGCGCCGCCTCCGACAGCCGCCGATAGGTGGTGATCTTGCCGCCAAAGACGTCGACCGCCGCCGCGCCGCCCGTCTCGCGCAGGCGGATCACATAGTCCCGCGTGGCGGCCGTCGCCGAGCTCGCCCCGTCGTCATAGAGCGGCCGCACCCCCGAATAGCTCCAGACGACATCCTCCGCCCCGACATCCGCGCGGAACGCCCCGCGCACCGCCGCCAGCAGATAGTCCCGCTCCTCCTCCGTGCAGCGCGCCTCCCCCGGCGGCCCCTCGTGCTCCACGTCGGTCGTCCCGACCAGCGTGAAGTCCCCCTCGTAGGGGATGGCGAAGACCACCCGCCCGTCCGCCTGCTGCAGGATGTAGGCCCGGTCGTGCTCGAAGAGCCGCCGCAAGACGATGTGGCTGCCACGCACCAGCCGCACCCGCGCCGCGCTCTCGCCGCCGAAGCCGGCGCGAATCACCCGCTCGACCCAGGGCCCGCCGGCGTTGACCACCGCCTTCGCCCAGACCTCCGCCCCGCCCTCGAGCGTAACCCGCCAGCCGCCCGCCTGGGGCGCGGCATGCTCGAAGCGGGTGCGGGTGCGGATCTCCGCGCCCTTCGCCGCCGCGTCGCGCGCGTTCAGCACCACCAGCCGCGCATCGTCCACCCAGCAGTCGGAATATTCGAACCCCTTCGCATACCCCGGCCGGAGCGGCGCGCCCGCCGGATCGCGCCGCAGGTCAAGCGTCCGCGTCCCGGGCAGGATCCGCCGCCCGCCGAGATGGTCGTAGACGAAGAGCCCGAGCCGGAGCATCCAGGCCGGCCGCAGCCCGGGCCGGTGCGGCAGCACGAAGCGCATCGGCCGCGCGATGTGCGGCATGGCGACGAGCAGCGTCTCGCGCTCGATCAGCGCCTCGCGGACCAGACGGAACTCGCCGTATTCGAGATAGCGCAGGCCGCCGTGGAAGAGCTTGGTCGAGGCAGACGAGGTCGCCTGCGCCAGGTCCCCCTGCTCGAAGAGCACCACCTTCAGCCCGCGCCCGGCCGCGTCGCGCGCGATGCCGCAGCCGTTGACCCCGCCGCCGATGATCGCGAGATCGAACCTCACGCCGTGGCCTCCGGATCCTGCCCGGCCGCATCCTGCCCGGCCGTCGCGACGGCGATCTCCACCCCGCCGCGGCCGCAGGCCTCGGCGAAGGCGGCGGGCGGCGGCGCGTCGGTCACGAAGGCATGCACGTCCGCCACGTCGCAGATCCGGACCGGCGCGCTCCGCTCGAACTTCAGCCGGTCGCAGACCAGGATGGTGCGCCGCGCGTTCTCGACGATGGCCCGCGCCACCGCTACCTCGCGCATGTCGTAGTCGAGGATCGCCCCGTCCTCGTCCAGCGCCGAGGCGCCGATCACCGCATAGTCGGCCTTGAAGCGGCGGATGAAGGCCACCGCCTCGTCGCCGACGATCGCCCCGTCGTGCTGGCGCACCACGCCGCCCGCCAGGATCAGCTCCTTCTGCGGCGTGCCGGAAAGGATCGCCACCACGTTGAGATTGTTGGTGATGACCACGAGATCCCGCCGCGCCATCAGCGCCCGCGCCACCTCCTCGGTCGTGGTGCCGACGTTCACGATGACCGAGCAGCCGTCGGGAATCATCTCCGCCGCCCGCTGGCCGATCGCCCGCTTCTCCGGAGCGGCCAGCGCGCGGCGCGCCGCATAGGCGACGTTCGACACCCGCGCGGCCGGAACCGCGCCGCCGTGCACCCGCGCGAGCAGCCCGCTCTGGCTCAAGTCGTTGAGATCGCGACGGATCGTCTGCGTCGTCACCTCGAACTCGACGGCCAGCGCCTCCACCTCCACCCGCCCCTGCGACCGCGCGCGCTGCAGGATTTCGCTTTGCCGTTCACTCAGGAGCATCCGTGCCGATCCCAGGCGCCGGCCTTCACATCGCCGGTCGGGCAGAAAATGACAGCTTTCATCCGAAAGTCAAAACTTTCACTTGACCGATCAGTACTTTTCAAATGAACTGAGCCGGCGTGATGCCGGCCCACGACCGGCACCCGTTCTAGGGAGGAAACAGATGCGCATGCCCCTTTGGTCGGCATCCGCCGCGATTGCGCTTATGGCGGGCGCGCCGGCGGCCTTCGCCGACATGGCCGCAGCCGAGAAGTGGATCAACGACGAGTTCCAGCCCTCTGCCATCAGCGTCGACGAGCAGAAGGCCGAGATGCAGTGGTTCATCGATGCCGCGGCGCCCCTCGCCGGCATGGAGATCAACGTGCTGTCGGAGGACATCCCGACGCACCGCTACGAGTCGAACGTGCTCACCAAGGCCTTCGAGGAGATCACCGGCATCAAGGTGAACCACCAGATCCTCGGCGAGGGCGAGGTGGTGCAGGCGGTGCAGACGCAGATGCAGACCAACCGCAACCTCTACGACGGCTACGTCAACGACAGCGACCTGATCGGCACCCAC
>NZ_CALLYO010000408.1 GCF_937858865.1 uncultured Amaricoccus sp.
CCGCCGGCCTCTGGGTCGCCCCGCTGCTCCTCGCCGGCGCCGCCCTGCTCTCGCTCTTCCAGCGCCCGCTCGCCGCCCCACCGCGCTGACCCGCCGCGCTGACCCCGCCCGCAGACGAGAAACGGCCACGGGCGCTTCCCGCCCATGGCCGTCCAAATCGTCTCGCCGGGGTGTCCGCGTTAACGAATCAATCCCGACTCTTTCAGTCTAAATACGGATTCCATACGCATATGCGTCCCATATCGAAGAAATCCCTGTAAACCTTTGCCGGCGAACGCTTCCGCCGGCACGGATCACTTGATCTTGCCTTCCTTGTACTCGACGTGCTTGCGCGCCACCGGATCGTACTTCCGGACCGTCATCTTCTCGGTCATCGTGCGCGAGTTCTTCTTGGTCACATAGAAGTGCCCGGTATCGGCCGTCGAGTTCAGCCGGATCTTGATCGTGGTGGGCTTCGCCATCTCTCGGTCCTCTCGGCGGTCGCCCGCCATGCCTGATCGGCCCGCAAGGGCCGGAAATTCCAGAGCGCCCTTCTACCCCTTCCGCCCCGCGTGTCAAGCTTCAGAGCAGGCTGAAGCGCAGCCCCTCCGGCGCCTGATGGAAGAAGGGCACCGGCCGCGCCGGATCGGGATCGGCGACCAGCGCCTCGACCTCCGACAGCACCACCTCGGTGATGAAGGGCAGGGGCAGCGCCCGCGCCTCGGCCAGCGTCAGCCACTGCAGGCGCGAGAGCTCATCGCCCGAGGGCGCGAGGCTGTCCCCGGCCACGTCGCCCGCCTCGACCAGGAAGAAGCGCGCATCGAACCGCCGCGGCCGCCCGCGCGGCGTGATGGCGCGGAAGACGAAGCGCAGCGCCGCCGTGTGCGGAACCAGCCCGTTCGCATAGAACCCCCGCCAGGACTGCGGCACCGTGCGCCCCGCCGCCGCCGGATCGGCCCGCCCGAGCATCAGCCCCGTCTCCTCCCAGAGCTCGCGCACCGCGGCACGCGCGAGGCTCGCGACGAGGCCCGGCGGCGTGCCGACGCCCAGCCGCCGCTCGGTGAGCGGATCGAGGGCCGACCCGCCCGGCAGCATCCCGTCCTCGGGATCGACCGCGCCGCCGGGGAAGACGAACTTGTCCGGCATGAAGGCCGCGCTCCCGCCGCGCTGGCCCATCAGCACCCGCGCCGCATCCGGGTCGCGGCGCAGCAGGATGACGGTCGCCGCGTCGCGGACGGCCGGACCCGCCTCAGACGCTGGTCGCAAGGTCGCTGTCGCCGCCGAAGCCGTGCATCCGCTTCGCCCACTGCAGCCCGACGAAGAGCCCCTTGAGCCGCGGCAGCAGCCAGAGCGACAGCGCGACGAAGACGGCCGAGAAGCCGATCGCCATCTGCCATCCCGCCGGCTGCCAGGCGAAGAAGACCATGAGCATCACCGGCGCCAGGATATGCCCGGTGATGAGGATCGTCGCCCAGGCCGGACCGTCGTCGGCGCGGTGATGATGCAGCTCGGTGCCGCAGGAGCAGACCTGGCGCACCGTCAGGTAACCGTCCATCATCGGCGCCTCGCCGCAGGCCGGGCAGAGCCGCCGCCAGCCGCGCCAGAGCGCCTGCCGGAGATCGCGCGGCGTCTCGTGCGGATCGTCGTGATTCCCGAAGGTCATGCCGGCCTAGATACGCCACCCGCATCCGGACGGCCAGAGGGCCGCAGCGCGCGCTGGCGCGATCGCGGGCTCGTGACCCCTCGCGCGACGGAGCCGGCGCCGCCCGGCGTTTGACCTTTCGAACCGCAAGCGAAAGGACCTCCGCATGACACGCATCGCCCGCACCGCCGCCGCTGCCACGCTCCTCGCCGGGCTCGCCGCCGCCGGCATCGCCGTCGCCCAGGATGCGCCGTCCTCCCCGCCCGCCGGCGGACCGGGCGCCGGCGGCCCGATGGCGATGATGGGCTTCGGCCCCGGCCGCATCGATTTCGCCGCCATCGACACCGACGGCAACGGCTCGCTCAGCCGCGCCGAGCTCGTCGCCCGCGCCACCGAGCGGCTGGCCAGGGTCGACGCCAACGGCGACGGCACCCTCACCCGCGCCGAGCTCGTCGCGGCGATGCCCGCCCCGCGCTTGCTCGACCTCTTCGGCCCCAACCCGGGCGAGGCCTATGCCGACCGCGTGCTCGCCCTCATGGGCGCGACCGAGTCGGGCGAGGTGGTGATCGCCGACCTCGCCGGCCAGCGGGTGAACTTCCTGCTCGCCTTCGCCGACACCGACCGCGACGCGGCCATCTCGAGCGACGAGGCCGACGCCATGCGCGACCGCCACCGCGGCGCGGACCGGCCCTTCGGCCATGGCCACGGCATGGACCGGGGCCCCGGCGGCCACGGCCACGGCATGGAGCGCGGTCCCGACGGCCGCGGCCCGCGCGGCGACGGCCCCGCCCCGCAGGACCGCTGATGACCGCCGCGGCGCGCGCCCCCGCCTTCGGGCGCGCGCCGCTCTTTCGGCAGGAGACGGCGGCGCGAGGAACGGCCATAGTCAGCCGGATGACGAGAAGCCCCGATGCCGACGCGGAGCCTTCCGACGCCGCCCTCCTCGCGCTCTACGCCGACGGGGACCAGGCGGCGGCGCGGATGCTGACCGCCCGGCACGCGCCGCGCGTCTTCGCGCTGGCGCGGCGCATGCTGGGCGAGGTGGCGGAGGCCGAGGACGTGACGCAGGAGACGATGCTGAGGCTCTGGAAGATCGCACCCGACTGGCAGGCCGACCGCGCGGCGGTCGCGACCTGGCTCTACCGCGTGGCGAGCAACCTCTGCATCGACCAGCTCCGCCGCCGGCGCAACCCGACGCGGAGCGCCAGCGACGACGCCCTGCCCGAGATCGCCGACGACGCCCCCGGCGCCGAGCACCGGCTGCAGGCCGACGACCGCGCGGCCGCGCTCCGCGAGGCGCTCGCCGCCCTCCCCGACCGCCAGCGCCTCGCCATCCTGCTCCGCCACTTCGAGGACCGGCCGAACCCGGAGATCGCCGCCATCCTCGACGCCAGCGTCGAGGCGGTCGAGAGCCTGCTCGCCCGCGCCCGCCGCGACCTCGCCCAGCGCCTCGCCCCGCGCCGGGCCGAACTCGGGTTCACCGATGGCTAGGACTCCGGAGGATCACCCCGTGACGCCCCACCGCGACGCAGAGGACGAAGCCGCCCTCGCCGCCTTCTTCGCCGCCGCCCGCGCCGAGGAGGAAGGCCCTTCGGTCGCGCTCCTCTCCGCCATCCTCGCCGACGCCGCCGGCATCCACGCCGACCGCGCCGTCGCCCCCGCCGCACGCCGCTTCCTACCGGCCGGCTCCGGCTGGGGCGCGCGGCTCCTCGCCCCGATCGGCGGCTGGCGCGGCATCGCCGTCCTCGGCGGCTGCGCGGCCTTCGGCTTCTGGCTCGGCCTCGCCGGCAACCTCTCGCTCGACGGAACCACCCTCACGACGGTCGCGGCCAGCGAGAGCGCCGTCACCGGGGTGGACGCCTTCTTCGATCTCGCCGCGCTGGAGCAATAGCCATGGCCGACACGACCACCCCCCGCCGGCCAGGGCTGAAATGGGCGCTCGTCGCCTCGCTCGGGCTCAACCTCGTCTTCGTCGGCCTCTTCGCCGCCGCCGTCTTCCGCGGCCCGCCCCCGCCGCCCGCCCCCGGCCTCTGGCACTATGCCCACGCGCTGCCCGACCCCTACCGGCGCGAGCTCGGCCGCGCCCTGCGCGACAGCCGCCGCGACTGGATCGGCCCGCGCGAGGCGCTCCGCGGCCAGCGGCAGGCGATGGCCGCCGCCCTGACCGCCGAGCCGTTCGACCCCGCCGCCGTCCGGGAAGTGCTCGCCCGCGAGACCCAGCTCCTCGGCGATCTCTCCGCCCGCGGCCGGGAGCTGCTGCTCGCCGAGATCGCCCGCATGTCGCCGGCCGACCGGGCCGCCTACGCCGCGACGCTCCTCGCCGGCCGGGACCGCGGCCCCGGCCCGCGGCGGCACTGAGCGCCGCATGCGCTTCGCGAACGGTCCACGAAGATTTCGATCACCTTGGCGCGGAAATTTCCCACGTCGGAATCAATTGGTTGCCCGATGTCGTGCGTGCACGATAGTCACGCCGCCTTGGCGAAGAAGCTCACCCGGTTCCGCCCGGCTTCCTTGGAGCTGTAGAGCGCCGTATCGGCGCGCTTGATGATCGCCTCGGCGTCGAGATCGCTCGCCGTGGCGATCGCCACCCCGATCGAGACCGTCACCTTCACCTCGCCCCCGCCCGGCAGCGCGACCGGGGCGCCCTCGACCGCCCGGCGGATGCGCTCGGCGGCGTGGGCGGCGGCGCGCTGGTCGACGTCGGGCATGGCGACGAAGAACTCCTCGCCGCCGAAGCGGGCCACCAGGTCGACGCCGCGGATATTCTCCTGCAACCGCCGCGAGAACTCGCGCAGCACCGCATCGCCGGCGTCATGCCCGTGGCGGTCGTTGATCGACTTGAACTTGTCGAGGTCGATCATCATCACCGCGAAGACCCCGTCGGTATCGCGCGCCCGCTCCATCACCCGGTTCATATGCTGGCTCGCATACCGCCGGTTGTAGATCCCGGTCAGCGGATCGGTCACCGCGAGCTTCAGCCCGTTGCGGAGGTTCGTCCTCAGCCGGTCCGAATAGCGCTTGCGCCGCAGCTGGGAGCGGATGCGCGCGATGAGCTCCGAGACGTCGAAGGGCGACTCGATATAGTCCGACGCGCCGAGGTCGAGCCCCTTGGCCGCCGTCTGCACGTCGCCGTTCTCCACCACCAGGATCACCGCCGCCTGCCGCGTCTCCGGCCGCGAGCGCAGCGCCGAGACGAGGCGGAGCCCGTCGCCCCCCTCGGCCAGCGACTGGTGCACCACGAAACAGTCGGGCAGCTCCATCCGCGCGAGGTTCAGCGCCTCGCGCTCGGAATGCGTCACGATCGTCGGCACCGCCAGGCGCCGCCGGAGCTGCCCCGCCCAGACGTGCCCGTCGCCGGGGTTCGGCGGCGCGAGCAGGATCGCCCCGCTCGCCTCGATCCCCACCTCCGGCTCCGGCACCAGATCGACGATGCCGAGCTCGCGCGAGGTCATGTCGCGCAGCCTGAGCTCGTCGAACATCATCTTCATCCGCATCAGGTTCCTGACGCGGGCGAAGAGCGCGAGATCGTTGAAGGGCTTCGAGAGAAAGTCGTCCGCCCCGGCCTCGAGCCCGCGGATCCGCTCCTCGGGCGTGTCGAGCGCGGTCACCATGATGACCGGGATGTGCGCGGTCTCCGAGCTCGCCTTCAGCGCCTCGCAGACGGCGAAGCCGTCCATGTCGGGCATCATCACGTCGAGCATCACCATGTCGGGCTGCTCGCGCCGCGCCATCTCGAGCGCCTGGGTGCCGTTCTCGGCGACGACGACGTCGTAGTAGGCCGACGACAGCTTGGCGCGCAGGAGGAGTCGGTTGGTGGCGACGTCGTCCACAACCAGCACTCGACCCGACATCCGGCAAATCTCCCTTTGGAGTGTTCTTTGCGGCCTGCTAAACCTCGCCGCGACCTTAGGCCGGATTGTGTTAACGAATGGTTTCGGAGCCGCCCCTTGACCCCTGAGCAAGCCGCCGCGATCGGCCAGGACGCGCTCATCTGGCTCGCCGGCCGGCCGGAGGCGCTCGCCGCCTTCCTCGCCCAGAGCGGCCTTGCGCCCGATGATCTGCGCCCCCGCGCGGCCGACCCGGAATTCCTTGGTTTCGTTCTTGAATTCCTCACGACCGCGGACCAGATGATCCTCGACTTCGCCGCCGAGGCGGGCCTCGACCCGGCCACGCCGATGCGGGCACGCGCCGCGCTGCCGGGCGGGGCGGAGCACAACTGGACGTGATCGGGCCGGCCCGAGGGGAGATGCACGACGTGAAGGACCGGATCCGCGGGCTCGTCTTCGACAAGGACGGCACCCTCTTCGACTTCCACGCCACCTGGTCGGTCTGGTGCGACGGCTTCATCCGCGACCTCTGCGGCCCCGACCCCGCCCGAACCCTCCGCCTCGCCCGCCGCCTCGACTTCGACCTCGACGCCCGCCGCTTCGAGCCGACGAGCCCGATGATCGCCGGCACCATGGAGGTCATCATCGAGGCCGTGCGCGAAGTCCTCCCCGAGCGCGAGGAGAACGCGCTCCGCCACCTGATCGTCACCACCGCCGCCGCCGCCCGCCAGATCGAGGTCACCCCGCTCGTCCCGCTCGTCGACCGGCTCGTCGCCGCCGGCATGACCCTCGGCATCGCCACCAACGACAACGAGGTCCCGGCCCGCGCGCACCTCGAGCGCGCCGGCATCCTCGACCGCTTCGCCTTCGTCGCCGGCTACGACAGCGGCCACGGCGCCAAGCCGACGCCCGGCCAGCTCCTCGCCTTCTGCGCCCTCACCGACATCCCGCCCGGCGAATGCGCGATGATCGGCGACAGCACCCACGACCTCGACAGCGGCCGCGCCGCCGGGATGACCACCATCGGCGTCCTGACCGGCCTCGCCAGCCGCGCCGACCTCGCGCCGCACGCCGACGTCATCCTCGACGACATCGCCGCGCTCCCCCGCTGGCTCGGCCTCCCCGAGGAGGCGCTGCCCCAGGCCTGACACAGGAGGCTCCCATGGACATCCGATCGACCCTGACCGAGCTCTGCGCCGCCTTCAACGCCCACGACCTCGACCGCATCATGGCCTTCTTCGCCGACGACTGCGTGCTCGAGATGCCGCGCGGCAGCCACCCCTGGGGCGCCCGCCACGCGGGCAAGGCGGCGGTCCGCACCGCGCTCGCCGGCCGCTTCGCCGGCCTGCCCGACGTCCACTACGGCGACACGGCGCATTTCGTCGACGAGGCCGCCGGCACCGGCATCTCGAAATGGACCCTGACCG
>NZ_CALLYO010000409.1 GCF_937858865.1 uncultured Amaricoccus sp.
ACGCGGGTATAGCCGCCCTGGCGGTCCTTGTAGCGGGCGCCGAGGGTGTCGAAGAGCTTCTTCACCGCGGCGTCCTGGCGGAGCTCGGCGGCGGCGAGGCGGCGGGCGTGCAGGTCGCCGCGCTTGCCGAGGGTGATGAGCTTGTCGGCGATGCGCCGCAGCTCCTTGGCCTTGGGCAGCGTCGTCTTGATCTGCTCGTGCTCGATCAGCGAGCTCGCCATGTTGGCGAACATCGCCTTGCGGTGCTCGTGGGTGCGGTTGAGGCGGCGGTAGCCGTTGCCGTGGTTCATCTCGGGTCTTCCTTTGTGCTTTGTCCGGCGGCGCTCGCGCGCGCCGCGCTCCTTGGGGCGGGATTGCCCGGGTCTGTCGGGGAGCCCGCAGGCTCCCCGGAAGGGTCAGAACTGGTCCTCGTACTTCTTGGCCAGCTCCTCGATGTTCTCCGGCGGCCAGTCGACGATCTCCATGCCGAGATGCAGGCCCATGCCGGTCAGCACCTCCTTGATCTCGTTCAGCGACTTGCGGCCGAAGTTCGGCGTGCGCAGCATCTCCGCCTCGGTCTTCTGGATCAGGTCGCCGATGTAGACGATATTGTCGTTCTTCAGGCAGTTGGCCGAGCGGACCGAGAGCTCGAGCTCGTCGACCTTCTTCAGCAGCAGCGGGTTGAACTCGAGGTCGCTGTCCTCGTCGGTGCGCACGCCCGCCTGCGGCTCCTCGAAGTTCACGAAGACCGCGAGCTGGTCCTGCAGGATGCGCGCGGCATAGGCGATCGCGTCCTCGGGCTTGATCGCCCCGTTGGTCTCGAGCTGCAGCGTCAGCTTGTCGTAGTCGAGCACCTGGCCCTCGCGGGTCGGCTCGACCTTGTAGGAGACCTTCCTGATCGGCGAGAAGAGCGCGTCGACCGAGATGAGCCCGATGGGCGCGTCCTCGGGACGGTTCTTCTCGGCCGGGACGTAGCCCTTCCCCTGCTCGACGGTCAGCTCCATGTAGACCGACGCGCCGTCGTCGAGGTGCAGGATCACGTGGTCGCGGTTCAGGATCTCGATGCCGGCCGAGGTCGAGATGTCGCCGGCGGTCACGACGCCGGGGCCGGTCGCGCGGATCTCCACCCGCTTCGGGCCCTCGACCTCCATCTTCACCGCCACGCCCTTGAGGTTGAGGACGATGTCGGTCACGTCCTCGCGGACGCCGGGGACGGAGGAGAATTCGTGCAGCACGCCGTCGATCTGCACGCTGGTGATCGCCGCGCCCTGGAGCGAGGAGAGGAGCACGCGCCGGAGCGCGTTGCCGAGGGTGAGGCCGAAGCCGCGCTCGAGCGGCTCGGCGATGGCAGTGGCGGTCCGCCGCGCGTCCGCGCCCGGCTTGATCTCGAGCGCGGTGGGGCGGATCAGCTCCTGCCAGTTCTTGTGGATCATGTTCATTGGCCCTCCATTCCTGCCCGCCGGCTGATCCCGCATGCCGGCAGACGCCCGAGGAAAGTGAACGGCCACCGGCGCCCGGAGGGCGCCGGCGGCCTGAATGTCCGCGTCGGTCAGACGCGCCGGCGCTTGGGCGGCCGGCAGCCGTTGTGGGCGATCGGCGTCACGTCGCGGATCGCGGTGATCTGGAAGCCGACGGCGCCGAGTGCGCGCAGCGCGCTCTCGCGGCCGGAGCCCGGGCCCTGCACCTCGACCTCGAGGGTGCGGACGCCGTGCTCCTGCGCCTTCTTGCCGGCGTCCTCGGCGGCCATCTGCGCGGCGTAGGGGGTCGACTTGCGCGAGCCCTTGAAGCCCATGGTGCCGGCCGAGCTCCAGGCGATCGCGTTGCCCTGGGCGTCGGCGATCAGGATCTTGGTGTTGTTGAAGCTGGCGTTGACGTGGCAGACGCCGGTCGAGATGTTCTTGCGCTCCTTGCGCTTCACGCGCGCCTTCTCGCGAGCCATGGTCCGGCCTCCTTACTTCTTCTTGCCGGCGATGGCCTTCGCGGGGCCCTTGCGCGTGCGTGCGTTGGTGTGGGTGCGCTGGCCGCGCACGGGCAGGCCGCGGCGATGCCGGAGCCCGCGGTAGCAGCCGAGGTCCATCAGCCGCTTGATGTTCATCGTCGTCTCGCGCCTGAGGTCGCCCTCAACCATGAGGTTCGCGTCGATATACTCGCGGATCCTGAGCACCTCGGCGTCGGTCAGCTCGTTGACCCGCCGGTTGTCGGCGATGCCGAGCGCCTCGGTCAGCTCGTGCGCCTTGGTGCGGCCGATGCCGTGGATGTAGGTGAGAGCGATCTCCACCCGCTTGTTCGTGGGAATGTTAACGCCTGCTATGCGCGCCAAGTCCTTGCTCCGTTCCTCCGGGGCTGCCCAGAGACCCCCGTCCAAAAGTCACAGCCCACCGATGCCGTCGGCAGGCTTCCAAAACCCATCTCCCTGGGCCCAGCATCCCGCGTCCCCGAGGTGAAATGTAGAGGGAACGACTCTCCTCTCGGAGAGAGCGCGGAGTATATGAACGCTTCCGGCGAGGTCAAGGGGCGGGCCGTCGATTTCCTCAGGCCGGTTCCGCCAGGCCGACGGCTTCGGAGATCGCGGCGGCGATGGCGTCGATCTCGCCGAGGCCGTCGACGGTGCGCAGCTTGCCCTTGGCGTGGTAATAGCCGATGAGCGGCGCGGTCTGCCGGTTGTAGGCGGCCATGCGCACGCGCACCGCGTCCTCGTTGTCGTCGGCGCGGCGGATGAACTCGGTCGAGCCGCAGACGTCGCAGGTGCCGGGCTTGCCGGTCGGCTTGGTCGCGTCGTGGTAGACCTCGCCGCACTTGGCGCAGGTGAAGCGGCCGGTGATGCGCGCGACGAGGGCGTCCTCGTCGACCCGCATCTCGATCACGGCGTCGATCTGCTTGCCGCGTCCCGCGAGCAGATCCTCGAGCGCGTCGGCCTGGGCGAGGGTGCGGGGGAAGCCGTCGAAGATGAGGCCGTGCCGGCCCGCCTCGCCGTCGAGCTGCTCGGCGATGAGGCCGATGACGATGTCGTCGGTGACGAGGTCGCCGCGGGCCATCACCTCGGCCACCCGCTTGCCGAGCTCGGTGCCGGAGGACTTGGCGGCGCGCAGCATGTCGCCGGTGGAGAGCTGCACCAGGCCGTGCTTCTCGACCAGGATCCGCGCCTGGGTGCCCTTGCCCGCCCCCGGCGGGCCCAGAAGGATGATGTTCATCGTCTCGGCTTGCTCCCCCGTCCCTTGCTGCGCAGGCGCGACTTCTCGATCAGTCCCTCATACTGGTGCGCGAGCATGTGGGACTGGACCTGGGTGATGGTGTCCATGGTTACCGACACCACGATCAGGAGGGAAGTGCCGCCGAAGTAGAATGGAATCGACAGCCTGGTGATCAGGATCTCCGGCAGCAGGCAGACCGCCGCCAGATAGGCCGAGCCGAGCACCAGGATGCGGGTCACCACGTAATCGAGATATTCGACCGTCTTCTGCCCCGGCCGGATGCCGGGGATGAAGCCGCCCTGCCGCTTGAGGTTGTCGGCGACGTCGTCCGACTTGAAGGCGACGTTGGCGGTGTAGAAGTAGGTGAAGAAGACGATGAGCACCGCCATCACCACGAGGTGCAGCGGCTGGCCGCGGCCCATGTAGGCGGCGACATAGGCGAGCCAGCCGGTGGCGTCGGCGCTCTGGCCGGTGAAGGAGGTCACCGTCGCCGGCAGGAGCAGCAGCGAGGAGGCGAAGATCGGCGGGATCACGCCCGAGGGGTTGATCTTCACCGGCAGGTTCGAGCTCTCGCCGCCGTAGATCTTCATCCCGACCTGGCGCTTGGGATACTGGATGTGGATCTTCCTGAGCGCCCGCTCCATGAAGACCACGAAGGCGATGACCGCCACCATCATCACCATGATGCCGATGATGACCCCGGGGCTCAGCGCGCCGGTGCGGCCCTGGGTCAGGAACTGGGCCAGCGCCGCCGGCAGCTCGGCGATGATGCCGACGAAGATGATGAGCGAGATGCCGTTGCCGATGCCGCGCGAGGTGATCTGCTCGCCGAGCCACATCAGGAACATCGTGCCGCCGACCAGCGTGATGA
>NZ_CALLYO010000410.1 GCF_937858865.1 uncultured Amaricoccus sp.
ATCCAGATCAAACCAACATGGAACCCCTATTCTTCAAATGCGATTCCCCTGGCCGATTGCCGCCGCCGCGGCCTTGCGGCATGGTCGCAGCCCGAACCCCTTCCCCGGGACGACCATGCGAGACGCCGAAGCCGTGACCTTCGCCCGCGGGGCGCTCGACCGCGCGGCCCACCTTCGCCCGGACCCGGCGCTCCCGAGCCACCCCCGCGCCCTCTCCCTCGCCCTCTGGCAGGGCCGCCCGCTCGTCGAGCCTGGCCCCCCGCCCCGCCTCGTCTGGCTGCCGATGTCCGCCCCGGTCTTCGCGGCGGCGACCCATCCCCCCGTCTTCCTCGGCGTCGCCGACGGCGCCCCCCGCTTCGCCCGCGAGATCCCCGACTGGGAGGGCGCGGACACCACCCCCCGCACCTTCCACGACGAGAGCCGCGACACCCACCCCGCCCTGCCGCCGGGCCTCGCCTTCGGCGACCTGCGCGCGATGATGGCCGAGCTCTCCGTCGCCGATTCCGGCACCGCCGCCGCCGCCAAGGGCATCCTCGGCTGGCACGCCACCCACCCCTTCTGCGCCCGCTGCGGCGCGCCCTCCGCCGTCGCCGACCACGGCTGGCGCCGCCGCTGCCCGGCCTGCGGCGCCGACCATTTCCCGCGCACCGACCCCGTCGTCATCATGCTGATCCTGCACGGCAACTCGGTCCTCCTCGGCCGCTCCGCCGCCTGGCCCCCCGGCATGTACTCGCTGCTCGCCGGCTTCATGGAGCCCGGCGAATCGATCGAGGCCGCCGTCCGCCGCGAGGTCTGGGAGGAGGCGGGCATCCACGTCGGCCAGGTCGACTACCTCTCCAGCCAGCCCTGGCCCTTCCCCTCGAGCCTGATGCTCGGCTGCCGCGGCGAGGCGCTCGACCACGAGATCCACCGCGACCCGGCCGAGCTCGAGGACGCCCGCTGGGTCACCCGCGAGAACGTCCTCGCCGCCTTCGCCGGCCAGGATCCCGACCTGAAACCCGCCCGCCGCGGCTCGATCGCCCGCTTCCTCCTCGAACGCTGGCTCGCCGACGCCCTGGACTGAAAGGAGCCCCCCATGCGCCTCCCCCTCGCCCTGACCGCCCTCACCCTCGCCCTCCCCACCACCGCCCCGGCGCAGACCGCCCCCGAGGCCCTCGTCCAACACTATACCTGCGCCGACGGCGCCCACCTCGCCGCCGCCTACATCAACACCCCTGAGGGTGCCTCCTACGCCGTCGTCGTCTTCGACGGAACGATGACCCCGATGAAGGCCGGCCTCTCCGGCTCCGGCGTCCGCTACGTCTCGCTTGGCGCGCCGAAGCTCGTCTGGCACACCAAGGGCGACGTCGGCTTCCTCGCCCACGACGACGCCGACATGGCGATGATCGCCAACGAGTGCACCGCCCGGCAGCGCTGACTCAGCCGGGCAAGGGAGCAGGAAGCGCTCCCCGCCCGGCCCCCCTGCGGCCGGGCATCCCGAAACCGCCTCAGGCCCCCTCCGCCTCCAGCACCGGCGCCGGCTGCGCATCGCGGAACCCGCTGCGCGGATAGACCCCGAGGATGTGCAGCTCCGTGGTGAAATAGCGCAGCTCCTCCAGCGCGCGCGCCACCCGCGGCTCGTCGGGATGCCCCTCGATGTCGGCATAGAACTGCGTCGCGGTGAACTGCCCGCCGACCATGTAGCTCTCGAGCTTGGTCATGTTCACCCCGTTGGTCGCGAACCCGCCGAGCGCCTTGTAGAGCGCCGCCGGCAGGTTCCTGACCCGGAAGACGAAGGTCGTGAGCGCCCCCTCGACCGCCGCCGGCCGCGCCTCGGGCGACATGACGAGGAAGCGCGTGGTGTTGTTCTGCTGGTCCTCGATGTGCCGCGCCAGCACCTCGAGCCCGTGGATCTCGCCGGCGAGCTCCGAGGCCAGCGCCGCGACGCTCCGGTCCCCCGCCGCCGCCACCGCCGCCGCCGACCCCGCCGTGTCCGGCCCCGGCCGCGCCGCGATGCCGTGCGCGCGCAGGAACCCCCGCACCTGCCCGAGCAGCGGCGCCTGGCTCATCGCCGTCTTCACCTCCTCGAGCCGCGTCCCCGGCAGCACCAGCAGATTCGCATGCACCCGCACGAAATGCTCGCCGACGATGCTGAGCCCCGAATCCGGCAGGAGGTGGTGGATGTCGGCTATCCGCCCGTAGGTCGAATTCTCGATCGGCAGCATGGCGAGATCCGCCCGCCCCTCGTTCACCGCCGCGATCGCCCCCTCGAAGCTGTTGCAGGCGAGCCCCTCGAGCTCGGGAAAGGCCTCGCGGCAGGCCTGGTGCGAATAGGCGCCCGGCGCCCCCTGGAACGAGATCTTCCCTGTCTGCGCGCGCACCGCCCGATCCTCTCCGAAAAGCCGCGGGACGATGGCAGAAAGTCCCGGCGGATGAAAGGGCGCACGCGCCGCAGCCGCCGCGCGCAAGCC
>NZ_CALLYO010000411.1 GCF_937858865.1 uncultured Amaricoccus sp.
ATGTTATGCTGGCTGGGGAACCTGGATTCGAACCAGGACTAACGGAGTCAGAGTCGCTACGCACCCTTTGAATTCATTGGATAAAAGGGCAGAAAATCCGCCGCAAGTCTGCGGCAGTCGCCCGCGACCTTGCATCCGGCATGGGCGCTGGGCGCGCATTCGCAAGGAGCTCGCTTAAACACGGCATCGGGGCACATCGCCTTCCAGAAACCGCAGGATCAAGCGCACTTCTCAGGTGGCCCGGCCTCATGATGTCGCGGCCTAGATCCTCTCCACGACCTGTGCCGTCGCGAACTGATGCAGCATGTGGCCGACACCGGGGAGGCTGGTGAGCCGGGCCTGGGGAACCTGACGCGCCAGCGCGGGCAATTGCAGTTCAAGGCCAAGGTGACATCCGCCTCGCCGTGGACGATCTCGACCGGCATCGTGAGGCGCGGGTAGGCGGGCATCAATGGCCGCAGCTCCTTCTTCAGGGAGACGAGCTGTCGGGCGTTCTCGCGCACATTAGACCACCCGTTCGGATTTGAACAATGGCGCGAGCCGGGCGGCGAAGTCCCCGTGTCTTGCCCAGCCTCCGAAGAAGACCATCGCGCCACCGCGACGCAGCGCGAGAACAATGGGCTGTCGCGCGACAGTGTTGCAGGCGGTGCGACACCCGCCCGGGAAATCTTCCGCGAATACAGCGCCGAAGCGATGGCATGGGCCTTGCTTCCATGTCATCGGGAGGAATGGAATGGTCAAGGTCGGCATCATCGCCAATCCGATTTCGGCGCGCGACATCCGGCGGGTGATCTCGTACGCGGGCAACCTGCCCATCAACGATCGCGCCAACATCGTGCTGCGCATGATGGCCGGGCTGGCGACCTCGGGCGTCGAGGAAGTGGTGGTCATGCCGGAGCACGGCGGCATCCGCTTCCAACTCGAACGCAACGTCCAGCGCGAGCAGCGGCTCGGCCACGTGAACTTCCCGCGCATGCGCTACCTGGACATGCCGGTTACGGCCACGCCGGCGGACAGCGCCCGCGCCGCCCGCATGATGGCGGAGGAAGGCGTGGCGGCAATCGTTGTCCTGGGCGGCGACGGTACCAATCGCGTCGTCGTCGGCGCCTGCGGGCCGGTCCCGGTGGCCGGGGTCTCGACCGGGACGAACAACGCCTTCCCCGAACTGCGCGAGCCCACGATCACCGGCTTGGCCGTGGGGCTGGCCGCGACCGGGCAGGTGCCGGCGGCCGAGGCGCTGCGCCCGAACAAGTGGCTCGAGGTGATGCTGAACGACCGGCGCGAGATCGCGCTCGTCGATGTCGCCGTCGTCGAGGACCGTTTCGTCGGCGCCCGCGCGATCTGGAAGGCCGCGGGGTTCCGCGACCTCTTCGTGACCTTCGGCCTGCCGCAGGCGATCGGCATGTCGGCGATCGCCGGGCTCAGCGATCCGGTGGACCGCGCCACGCCCGAGGGTCGCCATATCTGCCTGTCGCCCGACGCGCCGCGCCAGCTGCTCGCCCCGATCGCGCCGGGGCTGATCGACCGCGTGGGCATCGTGGGGACCGACCGCATGATGCCGGGGGTCGCCCACCATCCCTCGGTCGCCGCCGGCTCGCTCGCCTTCGACGGCGAGCGAGAGCTGACCTTCACCGACGGGGACCGGGTTTCGGTAAGGCTCGTGCCCGACGCCTTCCGCACCATCGACGTGCCCGCCTGCATGGCGCATGCGGCGTCGGCCGGGCTGTTTGTCCGCAACCCAGACTGAAGCAACCAGGGAGGAGTCCATGTCCAATCCGTTTCCGCTGTCCAAGGAGCGGCTGCTCGAAGCCTATCGCCTGATGCGCACCATCCGCGACTTCGAGGAGCGGCTGCACGTCGATTTCGCGCGGGGCGAAATCCCCGGATTCGTCCACCTCTACGCCGGCGAGGAAGCGACGGCGGTCGGCGTCATGATGCACCTGCACGACCGCGACCGCATCGCCTCGACCCACCGCGGCCACGGCCATTGCATCGCCAAGGGCGTCGATCCGAAGGCGATGATGGCCGAGATCTATGGCAAGGCGAGCGGCTGCTGCGCCGGCAAGGGCGGGTCGATGCACATCGCCGACCTCAGCCGCGGCATGATGGGCGCGAACGGCATCCTCGGCGCCGGGGCGCCGCTCGTCTGCGGCGCGGCGCTGGCGGCGCAGAAGCTCGGCCATGACGGGGTCGGGATCACGTTCTTCGGCGACGGCGCCTCGAACCAGGGCACGATCCTCGAGAGCATGAACCTCGCCGCGATCTGGAGCCTGCCGGTGATCTTCGTTGTGGAGAACAACGGCTATGCCGAGTCGACCTCGGTCGACTACGCCACCGCCGTCGACAACTACGTCGACCGCGCCGCCGGCTTCGGCATGCCAGGCGTCACCGTGGACGGGCTCGACTTCTTCGCCGTCTACGAGGCCGCGGGCGAGGTGATCAAGCGCGCCCGCGAAGGCGCCGGCCCGACGCTGCTGGAATGCAAGAACGTCCGCTTCTTCGGCCATTTCGAGGGCGACGCGCAGCTCTACAAGGCGCCGGGCGAAAACGACTACAATCGCGAGCACAACGACTGCCTGAAGCTGTTCCGCCAGAAGGTGACCGAGGCGGGCGTGATCTCGGCCGCCGAACTCGACGCCATCGACGCCGAGGTGGCCGCGTTGATCGACGAGTCCGTGGTCGCGGCGCTGGCCGCGCCGCAGCCCGGTCCCGAGCAGCTCACCACCGACGTCTACGTGTCCTACTGAGGGGGAGGGAACATCATGGCACGCGTGATCAGTATGAAGGACGCGGTGAACGAGGCGCTGGATCAGGAGATGACCCGCGACCCGACCGTGATCATGTTGGGCGAGGACATCGTCGGCGGCACCGGCGCCAAGGGCGAGGACGACGCCTGGGGCGGGGTGCTGGGCGTCAGCAAGGGGCTCTACGCCAAGCATCCGAAGCAGATGATCGACACGCCCCTGTCGGAAAGCGCCTACGTGGGCGCGGCGGTCGGCGCGGCGACCGCGGGGCTGCGGCCGGTGGCCGAGCTGATGTTCGTCGATTTCGTCGGGGTCTGTCTCGACCAGCTCCTGAACCAGGCGGCGAAGTTCCGCTACATGTTCGGCGGCAAGGCCGAGACCCCGGTTGTCATCCGCGCCATGTGCGGCGCCGGCTTCCAGGCGGCGGCGCAGCACAGCCAGATGCTGACCCCGTTGCTCGCGCACATCCCCGGCCTCAAGGTCGTCTGCCCGTCGAACCCCTATGACTGCAAGGGGCTGCTGATCCAGTCGATCCGCGACAACGACCCGGTGATCTTCCTCGAGCACAAGAACCTCTACGCCAGCACCGG
The DNA here is from genome assembly GCF_937858865.1 of uncultured Amaricoccus sp. Classification (GTDB taxonomy): domain Bacteria; phylum Pseudomonadota; class Alphaproteobacteria; order Rhodobacterales; family Rhodobacteraceae; genus Amaricoccus. Next base: position 3,335 of record NZ_CALLYO010000411.1, read on the forward strand.
CGACGTTCCAGAGGAGCCCTACGCCATCCCGTTTGGCGAGGCGAACATCGTGCGCGAGGGGGACGACGCGACCATCGTGACTTATGGCCAGATGGTCGGGCGCTCACTCGAGGCGGCCGACATGCTGAAGAAGGACGGGATCGAGGTCGAGGTGATCGACCTGCGCACCCTCTCGCCCATCGACATGGATACGGTGCTCGAGAGCGTCGAGAACACCGGCCGGCTGGTCTGCGTCGACGAGGCGAGCCCGCGTTGCTCCATCGCCTGCGACATCGCCGCGAACGTGGCGCAGGACGCCTTCGGTTCGCTGAAGTCGGCGATCCAGATGGTGACGCCGCCGCATGCGCCGGTGCCGTTCTCGGCGGCGCTGGAGGCGCTCTACATCCCCTCGGCCGCGCAGATCGCCCATGCCGTCCGCAAGACGATGGAGGACTGAGCCATGGCGGAGATCACCCCGATCCTCATGCCGAAATGGGGCCTCTCGATGCGCGAGGGCAAGCTCGCGGTCTGGCACGTGGCCGAGGGCGCGACCATCGCCCCCGGCGACGAGATCATGGACGTCGAGACCGACAAGATCGCCAATGCCGTCGAGGCAGCCGACGGCGGCCTGCTGCGCCGCCGCGTGGGCGTCGAGGGCGAGACCTATCCGGTGCGCGCGCTCCTGGCCGTGATGGCGCCGGAGAGCGTGTCGGACGCCGAGATCGACGCCTACGTCGCGGCCTACGAGGCCCCGGCAGCGGCGGGCGACGAGGGCGAGGAGGGGCCGAGCTACGAATTCGCCGACCTGCCCGCCGGCCGCATCCGCTATGCGGCGCGCCCCGGCGACGGCACGCCGCTGATCCTGATCCACGGCTTCGGCGGCGACCTCGACAACTGGCTCTTCAACATCGACGCGCTCGCGGAGGGCGGCCCGGTCTATGCGCTTGACCTGCCCGGTCATGGCCAGTCGGTGAAGTCGGCGCGCCCGGCCGGGCTCGACCTGATGGTCGACACGGTGATCGCCTTCATGGATCACCTGAAGCTCGACAAGGCGCATCTCGCCGGGCACTCGATGGGCGGCCTCGTAGCGGGAACGGTCGCCGCCAGGAACCCCGCCCGGATCGCCTCGGTCACGCTGATCTGCCCGGCGGGGCTCGGGGCCGAGATCAATTCGGGTTACATCGACGGCTTCGTCAAGGCCACCGGCCGCAAGGATCTGAAGCCGGCCCTGATGCACCTGTTCAAGGATCAGTCGCTCGTCAGCCGCTCGATGGTCGACGACCTCCTGAAGTACAAGCGCCTCGACGGCGTGCAGGACTTCCTGACCGAGCTGGCCGGGAACCTGTTCGCGAACGGCGCGCAGGCGCGGCAGGTGGCCGAGGCGCTCGCGGCGTCCGGCGTGCCGGCGCAGGTGATCTGGGGCGAGGCGGACGCCATCATCCCTGCCGCCCACGCCGGCAACCTGAAGGGCGCGGCGACCCATCTCATCCCCGATGCCGGGCACATGGTGCAGATGGAGAAGTCGGCGGAAGTGAACCGCCTCGTGCGCGACTTCGTCGCCTGAAACGCAGGGCCGCCCCCGCTCCGTGGGGCGGCCTTTCAATATTGGGGAAACGACCATGAGCAATTCCGTCGAAGGCCGCTCGATCATCGTCACCGGCTCGGGCCGGGGAATCGGGCGCTCGATCGCCGAGGGCCTGGCGGCGGCCGGCGCCAGGGTGGTGATCGCCGACATCGACGCCGCGACCGCCGAGGCGACCGCGGCCGAGATCCGGTCGTCCGGCGCGCAGGCTATCGGCTTCGCCGCCAACGTCACCGACAGGGCGAGCACGCGCGCGCTGATCGCCCGCGCAGTGGCCGAATACGGCCGGCTCGACGCGATGTTCAACAACGCCGGCATCGCGCAGGTGAAGCCCTTCAACGATATCACGGAGGACGACTGGCACCGCGTCATGGACGTGAACGCCATGGGTGTTCTGATCGGCACTCAGGAGGCGTCGAAGCAATTCATCGCGCAGGGCGGCGGCGGCAAGATCATCAACACCGCCTCGATCGCCGGCAAGCAGGGCTACGAGCCCCTGGCGCACTACTCGGCCAGCAAGTTCGCCGTCGTGGCGCTGACCCAGGCCGCCGCCCGCGCCTTCGGCAAGCATCGGATCAACGTCAACGCCATCTGCCCCGGTGTCGTCGCCACCGACATGTGGAAGCTGATCGACAAGGGCTTCAAGGACGAGGGCCTGACCCAGCGCGACAACGAGGCCTTCGAGGGCTTCTCCGCCGACATCCTGCTCGGCCGCGCCTCGCGCCCCGACGATCTGGTGGGGGTGTCGATCTTCCTCGCCTCGGAGGGATCGGACTACATGACCGGCCAGAGCCTGCTGGTCGACGGCGGCATGGTGCTGATCTGATGGCCGGCGCCAAGGAGAAGCTTGCGGCGATGAACGCCCGCGCGATGGCGCTCTACAAGGCGGACGGCAAGACGATGACCGCTTTCCGCGGGCTGATGCAGGCCGCCAATCGCGAGGGCAAGGTCAGCCACGCGATGAAGGAGATGATCGCCACGGCCGTCGCCGTCGGACGCGGCTGCGAGGATTGCATCGTCTTCCACACCAGCGAGGCGAAGGCGCACGGCGCCACGCGCGAGGAGTTTCTCGAAGTCCTCGCCGTCGCCATCGAGATGTCCGGCGGGCCGGGCACGGTCTATGCCGCCAAGGCCCTCGCGGCCTTCGACGAACTGTGAGGTCTCACGATGAAAGCTCTGCGTTTCCATGCGAAAAAGGATCTGCGGGTGGAGGACATTCCGCAGCCTCCGCAGCCCGATCCCGGTCAGGTGCTGGTCCGCAACCGCTTCGTCGGCATCTGCGGCACCGACCTGCATGAGTATGCCTCGGGCCCGATCTTCATCCCGACCGAGCCGCATCCCTATTCGGGCGCGCGCTTCCCGCAGGTGCTGGGACACGAATTCGGCGGCGAGGTCGTCGCCGTGGGCGAGGGTGTGACCAAGGTCGCCGTCGGCGACCGCGTGGCCATCCAGCCGCTGGTCATGCCGCGGGACGGCGAGCATTTCGCGGAACGCGGCTGGCACAACCTGTCGGGCAGCCTCGCGCTGGTCGGACTGAGCTGGATATCGGGCGGGATGGCCGAGATGGCGCTGCTGAACGACTACAACGTCGAAAGGATCCCGGACGAGATGTCCGACGAGGAGGCGGCCTTGGTCGAGCCGACTGCCGTCTGCGTCTATGCCTGCGACCGGGGCCGGATCACCGCCGGTGACTCGGTCCTGGTGACCGGCGCCGGCCCGATCGGCATCCTTGCGCTCCTGACCGCGCGAGCCTTCGGGGCGACGCGGCTGTTCGTCTCGGACGTGAACGACACGCGGCTGAAGCTGGCCGCGGAGGTCGTGCCGGGGGTCGTCACCATCAACGCCGCGCGCGAGGATGTGGGCGCGGTCGTGCGCGCCGGCACGCAGGGCGGCGTCGGCTGCGACGTGGCGCTGGAATGCGTCGGCAACGAACGCGCGTTGCAGTCCTGCCTCGACGCGATCCGCAAGCAGGGGGTGATCGTCCAGACCGGATTGCACCCGGGCAAGGGCAGCGTGGATTTCTTCCAGCTGACCTTCAAGGACGCCGAGATTCGTGGTTCCTGGTGCTATCCGACCCATAGCTGGCCGCGCACGATCGAGCTGATCGCCTCGGGCGCGATCCCGGCCCTGAAGGTGGTGACCAAGCGCATCGGGCTCGACCGCGCCGTGGCCGACGGCTTCGACGCGCTCCTCGATCCCGCCGGCGCGCAGCTCAAGATCCTGATCGACCTCGCCCGCTGAACCCGCGCAGCCCGCGAGTTTTCCACCCCGGCGCGGCGTGGCCGTGCTATCGTCGTGCCGGACGCCGGGAGGAGCCGATGCGCGGCAATCAGGACACCGAGGCGCATGTCCTCGAGATCGTTCGCGCGGCCGAAGGGGAGGCCTCGCGCCGCGACGCGGACGTTCTGGCGTCGTGGCGGCGCTGCATGAACGAGCACCAGCTCGATCCGTCGCGGCGCCTTAGCCCTCGCCTCGTGACCGAGGGCGAGTTGCGCCAGCATCGCCAGGAGTCGGAAGACCTGCTCGGCATGGCCCGGCACGGGATGGAGGATCTCTATCGCCGGGTCAACGCCATGGGCTATGTCCTGTTGCTGTCCAACGCGCGGGGCGTGACCGTCGACGCGATCGGCGACGCCCAGCTCGACCGCGAGCTGCGCCACGCCGGACTGATCTCCGGCTCCGATTGGGACGAACGCCACGTCGGCACCAACGGCGTGGGCGCCTGCCTCGCGACGGGGCAGGCCATCACCGTGCATCGCAGCGACCATTTCGACCTGGCGCTGACGCCGCTCTCCTGCACCGCCGTGCCGCTCCACGACACCCAGGGCGCGTTGATGGGCGTGCTCGACCTGTCGCACCTGCAGGCGCCTGCCGACAAGATCAGCCAGGCCCTGACGCTCGAAGTGATGAAGTCCTGCGCCCGGCGGATCGAGATGGCCAATCTGGGGCGCAGCCATCGTGGCGACTGGATCCTGCGGCTGAACCACTCGCCCGAATTCCTGGACGTCGACCCGATGGCGGCCGTCGCCATAGACGCGGGCGGCCGCATCAGCGGCATGACCCACAACGCCCGCAAGATCCTCGGCGTCGAGCCCATCGGCCGCCGCTTCGAGGACGTCTTCGCCTGCGAGGTCGAGAAGCTGCCCGAATTCTCCCGGGCGCTGGCGCCGGTCGACGGCCTGCTCGAGACGCAGCGCGGCGGCATAATCTTCGCCCGCGCCGTGCCGCCGGCCGCGCGGCCGCGCCCGACGGTTGAGAACCGGCCGCCCGCGCCGCTGGGCGCCGTCCATGGCGGCGACCCGGCGATGGAGCGGCTCGCCGTGCGCGCGGCCAAGGGGGTGGACCGCCAGATCAGCGTCATCCTGCGCGGCGAGACCGGCACCGGCAAGGAGTTCATCGCGCGCGCCATGCATCGCTCCTCGCGCCGGCGCGGGCCCTTCGTCGCCATCAACTGCGCCGCGCTGCCGGAGACGCTGATCGAGAGCGAGCTCTTCGGCCATGCGCCGAACGCCTTCACCGGGGCGCATGCCCGCGGCAAGAAGGGCCTGATCCGCGAGGCGCACGGCGGCACGCTGTTCCTCGACGAGATCGGCGACATGCCGCTCGGGTTGCAGGCACGGCTCCTGCGCGTGCTTTCGGAGCGCGAGGTGCTGCCGGTCGGCGCCAGCCGCGCCGAGCCGGTGGACATCCGCGTCATTTCGGCCTCACACCGCGACCTGGCCGGGCTGGTCGCCCATGGCCGCTTCCGGCAGGATCTCTACTACCGGCTGAACGGGCTGGTGCTCGACGTGCCGCCCGTGCGCGAGCGGGCCGATCTCGAATGGCTGATCGGTCGCATCGCCGGCAGGGTGGAGGGAAGGGTCGACTTCTCGCAGGCGGCGATGCGGCTCCTGCTGGCGCATGACTGGCCGGGCAACGTGCGGGAGATTATCAATGTCTGCGAGCTCTGCGCGGCGCTCTGCGACGGCGGGCCGGTGGAGCCCGACGACCTGCCGCGCGAGATCGCCAGCCCGGCGCCTCGAACCGATCGGGCCGGAGAACGGGCTCTGGTGCAGTTGCTGAGACAATGCGAGGGCAACGTCTCGGCCGCAGCCCGCATGGCGGGAATCGATCGTTCGACATTTTACCGGCGGCTGCATCGCGCGGGCATTGACGGCCGTCTGTCCGACCCTGGCGCCCGGTAGCCCCGCGCTTTCGCGATAGATCACCCGTTGCGGACCGAGGGGCGCGGATCCGCGAACGGGTCAGGATGGGTCAGGATGCGGCCTTGCTGCCATCGACCGCGCGCTTCTTCGCGAGGTTGACCGGATCGCCGTCGGCTGCCGGCGCGGAACGGTTAGCGGTCACCCCCCCCTCGCGGACGGCCTCGAGCTGGGCCAGAAGGCCGGCAATCACCGCCGGCCCCGCTTCCAGTCGTCGAGGCGCGCGTAGATCGCGACGGCGATGCCGCCGAGCGCCACGGCGATGAAGAGCCACCGCAGGGTGTCGAGGTAGGGTACCAGCGGCAGCACCGCGTCTTGCGTGTCGGCGATCACCTGCTGCGCAACCTCGACGCCGGCGGCGCCAACCGTGGCGACCCCGGCCGCACCGCCACCCTTCAGCGTCCGGCTTTCCGCCAGCACCTCGCGCGCCGGCGGCGTCTCGGCCGCGAAGGCGGTCGCCCGCTTCGGGAAGCGCTCGCCCCAGCTGCGCGCCGGACCGAGGTCGATGTGCATGAAGCCCGATCGCGAGTAGAAGCCGAAGCCGCGGAAGCCGGCCGCCCGCGCGGCCTCTTCGAACGCCTCCGGATCGTGGTTCGTCATGGCGACGTCGAAGGCGATCCCCTCCATGTGCTTCGAGGCCTTCGCGCCGCCGACGGCACGGTTGTGCTCCGGGCTCCGGTAGGCCGAGCGGATGATCAGCGGCTTTCCCAGCCGGTCGCGGAGGGCCTGCAGCCTGTCGAGGGCCGCCTCGTCCACGAGCAGCTTGCCGGTGCCGCGGCAGGCGATCTCGGCCGGCGAGAAGTTCGGCCAGCGCCAGGCGGCCGCCGGCACGCCGCGCCAGTGATCGTAGAAGGTCATGGATGTCTCCAGAAACAAGAAAGCCCGCCGAATGGCGGGCCGGGATGGATGCGAAGTGAGGTTGGTCAGGTCACGGGCTCGGGCCGAACCACCTGAGCTTCATGGCGATCCCGGCGAGAAGCGCGACCAGGATGCCGGTGGTGATGACGTGCACCGCGGTCTGCACCGCGGTGCGCCGCACGAAGCTGATGCACTCGAGCAGCGAGCGCATGTCGTGGATCGTCAGCACGGCGTCCTTGCCGCCGAGGCCTACGTCGGAGAGCGCCCGGCGCGCGCCTTCCTCGGCGGCGCGCTCCAGCATCGCTTCAAGATCGTGATCGGAGAGGCGCAGGGCCGCGTCGTGACGAGGTGGGGTCATGGCGTCATCCTCTTTAGGTAGATGGCCGGGCGGGCGTGAGCCCGGCTCGGTCGATGGCCCCCCATGGGTCGGATCAGTAATCGGTCTCGAGGTAGACGCCGGCGCAGTCGAAGGCGACGGCGGTCGCCGTGGCGCCGTTGTTCATGAAGAGCC
>NZ_CALLYO010000412.1 GCF_937858865.1 uncultured Amaricoccus sp.
CGCCGACGCCTGGTTCGAGGAAGGCGCCAAGGCCCGCTTCCTCGCCAACGACCACCCGCACGCGGACTGGGAGAAGGTCACCGACATCCTCGACGTCTGGTTCGACTCAGGCTCCACCCACGCCTTCGCGCTCCGCGACCGGCCGGACGGCATCTGGCCGGCGAGCGTCTACCTCGAGGGTACCGACCAGCACCGCGGCTGGTTCCACTCCTCGATGCTGCAATCCTGCGGGACGCGCGGGCGAGCCCCCTACGACGCGGTGGTGACGCACGGCTTCACGCTCGACGAGCAGGGCATGAAGATGTCGAAGTCGCTCGGCAACACCACCGCGCCGCAGGACGTGGTCAGGCAGTACGGCGCCGACATCCTGCGGCTCTGGGTGGCGCAGACCGACTATACCGTCGACCAGCGCATCGGCCCGGAGATCCTGAAGGGCACCGCCGACGGCTACCGGCGCCTGCGCAACACGCTGCGCTTCCTGCTCGGGGCGCTCGACGGCTTCGACCCGGCGGAGCGGGTCGGGCCCGAGGCGATGCCCGAGCTCGAGCGCTGGGTGCTGCACCGGCTGACCGAGCTCGACGAGGAGGTGGCGCGGGGCTACGCCGCCTACGACTTCCAGCGGGTCTTCCAGTCGCTCTTCCAGTTCGCGACCGTCGACCTCTCGGCCTTCTACTTCGACATCCGCAAGGACGCGCTCTACTGCGACGCGGCGGCGAGCCCGACCCGGCGCGCCGCCCGCAGCGTGCTCGACGCGCTCTTCCAGCGGCTCGTCACCTGGCTCGCGCCGCTGCTGCCCTTCACGATGGAGGAGGTTTGGCTGACCCGCTTCCCGGGCGAGGAGAGCTCGGTGCACCTCGAGGACTTCCCCGCCACCCCGCGCGACTGGCACGACGCCCGCCTCGCCGCGCGCTGGGAGGAGATCCGCCGCGTCCGCCGCGTCGTCACCGGCGCGCTCGAGATCGAGCGGCGCGAGAAGCGGATCGGCGCCAGCCTCGAGGCCGCCCCGGTGGTGCATGTCGCCGACGCCGGCCTGCGCGAGGTCCTCGCCTCGGTCGACTTCGCCGACGTCTGCATCACCTCGGCGGTGACGCTCGACGCCGGCCCGGCCCCGGCCGGCGCCTTCGCGCTCGAGGACGCCCCCGGCGTCGCCGCCGTCCCGGCCCTCGCCGGGGGCGAGAAGTGCGCCCGCTGCTGGAAGATCCTCCCCGACGTCGGCACCCACGCCCACCCGGGCGTCTGCGCCCGCTGCGACGCCGCCCTCGGCTGACCCGGCTCCTCGCCCCGTCCGCCGTTCCAGGACGAAAAGGGCAGCGCCCGACCCGGCGGGCGATGCCCGAGGCAGGGCCTCGGGCGGGACGGATGGGGAGGGCGCGACCT
>NZ_CALLYO010000413.1 GCF_937858865.1 uncultured Amaricoccus sp.
CCCGGACGCAGTCTCCAGCTGTAGTGGAGTCGCAGCGAACGGCCGCTGTCCGCCCATCCTGTCGGTCACCGCAACCTTCAAGGCCGTTCTGGTCCACGACTGTCAGAGCGGATTCTTGCGTCGTCCCCGAACCAGAGCATCCACCGCGCCATGATTTCGTTGACCTCCTTCGTGGCGCTCTCGTGCTCCCGGCCGAGGCAGTTCAGATACTCCTGCATCGCCAAGAGGTAGGCCTGATACTCCTCGTTCAGGAAGTCGCGGAACTCCCGATCATCGGCCGGTGGTTTGACTTCCTCCGGAGGGACCGGCCGCAGACAGGCCTCCTGGGCAGCGGCCGAGCTTGCCGCCCCTAAGGTGAGTCCCAGCGCCAGAAGCCATCGGTTCACGGGGCGCCGTCGAGCGTGATCGTCGGCTGCTCCTCGATCTCCATCAGCTCCGCGGGGGCGAGGGTCAGTGAAAACCCGGTGTCGGGGTTGGAGAGGAAGACCGGCGACACGTAGGGCTCGCTGCCCGCGCCGGTCGGGATAGTGATCTGGAAGCGATAGGCCACGCGCTCGGCCGCGACCGGCGCCCCCAGGAACCAGTACCCCGGCCGGCCCATGAAGAGCGGCGGCGTGTACTCGGCGTCGGGATAGCAGGCCGGGGTGGCGAAGGTGTAGTCGGCGGCCTCGTCGAATCCCATCGGGGCCGGCTCGGGGCAGATCCAGCCAGCGCGAGACTGACGAGGCGGTCGAGCGAATGCGACCTCGGCGGCGTCATAGGCCGAGCCGTCGCTCATCGTGCAGGTGGCGAAGGGCGGCTCGGGTGGTCGGTCAGTGATGCGGTCGATCATATAGTCGTAGGCGTCGCTGCAGGTCCCCGACGGCTCGCTCGGAAAACCCGCCGCCATGCACAGGATGACCGCGCAGTCGATATCGTGGTCCGCGGCCGAGGGCATGGGGGCAAGGCCAATCGCTCCTCCGAGCGCGGCGGCGGCGGTGCAGCCAAGGGTCATGTGGCGAGACATGATGAACTCCTCCAAGTCTGGGGGTGGAACGGTGCGGTGGGGGTGGGGCAGGGGCCGTGGACGCCCCTACGCCGATGCAGGAGGCCGAAGAGGTTTCGGCTCAGGCGAAGCGGCCCCGTCTCGGCGCGGGTTGCCATCGCCCGTACCCACGCTGCCGGACTGCGGATGTTGCCTTGGCGTCCGACGCTGTCGGCGTCCGCGAGCAGCACCAGAACCGCGGCGCCAGTGCGGCCGAGCGCGGCTTGCGTCTCGGCCCACATCGCGTCGGTGACGCCGATCTCGGCGGCGCGCTCGTAGGCCGCGGCTACCATGCCCGACCAGCTCACGGCGCCACCGCTCGTTTCGATGCGGATCCGCCAGTCGAACGGCAGGACCGCCGCCAGCATGTCGAGGGTGATGTGACGAAGTGCGTCGGCTCCGCCGCCCGCCTGATCTCTCGGAGCCCTACAAACAGGATTCTCATCCTTCTCTGTGGTGTAGGGTCGGACGATCTCGTCGTCCCGGTCGGAAAGAAGGATCCGACCGGCGGCGCGCTCATCGTCGGCGTTTGCCGCCAGCCTGGCCGCTGCCTCGAGTCGGCCGACCAACGCGGCCAGCTCGTGCAGCGGGAGACCGCGATGCCGCCTCGGACACGCGTCGAGTACTGCAGCCGCCGCTCGCGGTGCAGCGTCGTTGTCGATCGCGACGATGGCGCGCAGCTGGCGCTTCAGCTCGGAAACCCGCGCCGCCAGGCGTCGCCGCTCATCGAGTTCGGCCTCCGCTTCGAGCGCGGCGCGCTCGATGGCGGCGACGGCTGCGAGCATCGGCGAGAAGTCGATGCCCTGCAGGACGACGATGCGGCCGCGGCGACGCTGGATCATCCGACGACCTCCGCCAGCGGAACGGTCGACCACCAGGCCGTAGGCCTCGAGACGCCGGATGTGGCTGCGGATGGTGCGCGCGTCGCAGCCGCGCTCATCCGCGAGATCCTGTACCCGCGCTGGCGAGATCGGTCGATCGGCGTCCCCGGGGACGTGACGCAACAGCGCGTGGCCGGTGACGAGAACCGCGTCCGGCAGGCCGTGGGCGACAGCGGCCACGCGCAAAACGCGGTGGAGCTCCCCCTGGGGGAGTCGGGGTTCGATGGACTGCTCTTTCTCCATTCCTGACCTCCGGTCGGGAGGTGCGAGGCGTCCGACAGGGCAAATCCTCCTCGTTCGCCGGAGGGCGGTTTTTCCTTGCCTGCTGTGGACCGGGTCGCTAGCCTGCAAGGTGACAGGCTTTCAGAGCTAGCGACCCTCGGTGGACCTCGTTCCTCCGAGGGTTTCTTTTTCCGGGTCGAGGCCTTGGGCGGTTTATCGCCGTTTGAGCAGCGTTGCCCCTTCGCTCAACCCTTGGCTGTTAACCTCTCCTTCATCTTGTGGTTAGCGTGCGGCGCCACCACGACCGCTGGCCCAGCCCTGAGGCGGAATCCAACGCGTCGCCGCAGCGACTCGACCTTGGCGCGGAAACGCCACCTGCACCAGAGGAAAGTCATCATTTCGAAAATTACAGATTTTCGAGGATTTACACTGGTCGAATCAGACGATTATCGTCACGCTTGGAATGCAACGGTTTTTCGCCTACGGCTTCTCGATCACCAATCGAGAGCCAGACGAATGGATAACAGGCAACAGCTCGTATCGAACTATGTCCGGTCGTTTGTGCACAATGATGGAGGCTCTCTGCGCTTCGTCCCAAAGCGGGACGAAAAAGGCAGACCTTATTGGGAGGTGTTTGGCGTCTACGCAGACGGATCGGAGCAGCAGATCAAGCTTTCCGGAACAGGCCTGCCAAAGTTACTCAAATCGGCCGAAGCGGTCATTGCCTACTGGCAATCGATCTACCCAGAGGCGACCGAAGTTACAATTCCAATACTTCCGAACGGCGACAAGTAGGCCAAACGCGAGTTTCAGTCCTAATCCGCTTATCCACAGGGGGATGGGGTGGTGAGCGGGCGTTTTGCGGACCCGCGAGTCGTCGATCTCTCTGAGGCGACGGTCGAGCTCCGCGCTCGGCGTAGAATCTTGCGCGATCAACGCCGGAAAGACTTCGCGCGGAAGTTGCGGCGTCTGCCTGTTGCACGGTCAGCACTTTGGGTCGTCGCGTTCTATGCCGCGCTGACGGCTTGCACCGCATTGTGGTGGCACTGGGACCAGGTCGGCCTGCCACGACTGCTGATGGGCACGGCGCTGCTCCTCGCCGTGCTGCTCGCGACCGGGCGCGAGGTCGTCTGGGCGCATCCGACCTGGATGCTGCTGATTCCGGCGGCAATCATCGTGGCGGCGTTCTTCTGGTATCCGCTGGCGCCGACCGCGGCCGTCTTGGGGCTCGTCTTCATCGCCAACATGCTGTGGTTCGGATGATGAAGGCGCGGCAGTTGTTCATCGGCTTCGGCACGTCGCTTCTCATGGTAGGGGGGCCGGTCTTCGCCGATGTTTGGGAGTTCGACAGACAGGGGAAGGTCCTCGTCTCGCCGGATACGTACCGGGCCGATAATGTCTATTATGTGAAAACGTTTCCGGTGAACCCGCTACACCGGCGGTCGGACTATCCACCAGGAACGTCACTCGGGCCATTTACGAACCGATGGCCGAGGGTGTCGCCGAGGTCTATGCGGCCGATCCCGCGGTCGCTAGCGCCGGCCTCGAAGAGGAAGATTTCGTCCGGCTCTTCGTCGCGCTGATCGACCAGGAGTCGCGGTTCAACCCGGCCGCCGTGTCGCCGAAAGGCGCGCGCGGGCTCGGCCAGCTGATGCCGGAGACGGCCGCACTCCTCGGCGTCGACGCTGGCGAGCCGATGGCGAACCTGCACGGTGCCGCGCGCTACCTGACCGCGCAGCTCGCCGAGTTCGGCCGGGTCGACCTGGCACTCGCCGCCTACAACGCCGGGCCGCAGCGGGTCGAGCAGTTCCACGGCATCCCGCCGTATCGCGAGACCCGCGATTACGTCGCGAAGATCACCGCCGCGGCCGCGCTCGCCAGCGGCGCGCCGGCGGTCGCGGACATCCCGAGCCCGGCCGTCGGCCGAGCCTTCATCTCTCCCGCAACCCCCGCGCTCGAAACCGACGTCGTCGAGCCGGTCTCTCTCGCAGCCCCCGCACAAGGAACCGTGCTCGAATGGAAAAGATGATCGCGACCACGCGCCGGATGATCGGCGTGCCGCTCCCTTCGGTCATGCCGGGCGTCCGGCTCGTCTGGCTGCTGCTCGGCCTCTTCGCCGTCGCCGTCGTTATCGGCGGCCCGGCAGCGGCGCAGGACCTCTCGCCGATCGACACCTTCTTCGCGACCCTCGGCGCGGCGCTGACCGGCACCACCGGCCGCGCGATCGGCCTCGTCGCGCTCGCCGCCGTCGGCGTGATGTTCCTGTTCGGCCGAATGAACATGGGCTTCGCCGTCTCGATCTGCGTCGGCCTGGTCATCCTCTTCGGCGCCGCGACCATCCTCGGCGGCTTCGCGTGAGCTTTTCCGCGCCCTGCTTCCAGGCACTGACCAGGCCCGTCTCGATGATGGGTCTGCCGCTCACCTACGTCGTCATCCTCGCGATGACGACGATGGGCGGCTTCATCGCCACGCTCAGCTTCGTCTACCTCGTGGCCTCGGCGATCATCGGCTACGCCGCCCTCCGGGCGCTCGCCGCCTGGGACCCGCGGATCTTCGACGTGATCCTGACGAGCCTGCGGCGGACGCCGCTGCCGGCGGCCTGGCTGCGCGGCAAGGCGAACGCCACCCCCGCCCCGATCAGCGCGGCGGTCGTCGGCAGCCCGTCCCAACGCGCCGCCGCCGGCAGCGCCCTGAAGTAGGTCGCGAGATCGATCTCGCGGAGGTCGCCGCCGAGCCGCCAGGTGACGACCGCGCCAGCGGCGAGCAAGCCAGGCAGAATGCCGACCATCAGCCCCACGCCGCCGCCGAGCAGGATGTCCTGTCCGCGCCGCGTCATCACCGGCTCCGATCGTCGTCGTCGCGCTCGCGGCGCCGGCCCGGACGCTCGTGCCTGCCGCGCACTTCGGGCGTGTCGTCACCACGGCCGGCCGGCGGAGTGGCGCGCCCTTCCCCACTGCGCGCCTGCCCCCATCCACCAGCAGCGTCCCGCGTCGAACCGAACTCCGGCGCGCCGCGCGGGTCATCGCGCTCTATCCCACGCACCCGCTCGGCCGCCTCCCGGTAGATCGTGCCGGCGCGGCTGTGGAAGTCGGCAAGCTGCGCCGTCGCCTCGTCGACCCGCTCGGCCGGCTGACCCCGCGCCGCGCGATCTGCCGCCCGCTCGGCAAGTTCCTCCGCGCGGAAGTCGCGCCCGAGCCCCATCGACACCGTCTCCGCCGCGAAGCGCGCCACCGTCGCTTCCGGTTGCAATCCGAAGCGCTCGGCCAGCCGTGCCACATCCCGGTCCGCCTCCGCCTTGATCGCCACCGCTCGCGCGTCGCCGGCCGGCATCGCCAGGCCGCGGTAGTCCGCGTGGAGCGCCTCGGCCCGGTAGCCCTGCAGCCCCATGTCGTCGCGGATGAACGGCGCTGCCTCCGCCTTCAGACTGGCCAGCTCGCGCAGGAACTCCGCCCGCTTCGCCGGATTTTCCACCGACCACACGTCGGCCTCAAGTTCGACGAAGTTCTGCCGCACCTCGGCCTGTAGCTGCTCGATCGTCTCCGCCATCCGCATGGCCTCCTCTGGTGTCAGTCTCGGTGCCGCCTCGCGGTCCGCCACGAGCGCCTGGCCTGCAAGGATCGTCGCCGCGGCGGCTTCCAGCTGTTCGGCGAACGCTGGCGCCTGTCCGGCGATCGACGTCGCCGCGCCCTGATAGTCGCGGGCATAGTCAAGGATCTCCGCCGCCGTGACGATCGCGGACGCCTCGCTATGCGCTGGCGCCACCGCCTCCCGCCCTTCGGCCCGCGCCCTTCGATACTCCGCATCCGGCACCGGCCGGTCATGCACGCCGCGCGACAGCCGCGTCGTGCCGGTCAGCGCGATCCCCTCGCGCGCCGCCACCGCGACCTGCACCTCGCGCAGTCGGTCGAAGGTAATCTCCCCCCGCGATGACACTCGCAGCCACTGCCCCTCGTCGAGCCCGCGACGGCCGACGACGACATGGATATGCGGATAGGCGGTATCCTTGTGGAAGGCGGTGTAATAGTCCCAGCGGTCGCCATAGGCGCCGCTGTCGAACAGCGCCGCCGCCCAGGCCCGCCCTGCCCGCTCCGCCGCGTCCGGATCGGTCCCCTGCGGAAAGCTGACCACGAAGTGCGAGGTCCGCTCGGCCCCGCCCCGCTCGACATCCGGCAACCCCCAGGCCGCCGCGATCTGCGCGGCATCGCCGACCCCGAGCTCGGTGCCGAAGGTGCTCTCCGACGACACCAGCGGCACATCGCCCTTCCGGCTCAGATAGTCCATCTGCGCCCGCAGCCCGCGGCTCGTCGCCGTTCCGCCCGAGCCGATCAGCTTGACGAGCGCCTGCGGGTTCGGCGACAGCGCCCCGCCGATCGCCGCCCGCCGTCGCCCTCCCGTCCGCCGGGCTTCGCCATAGGTCAGACGGCGCTCGGCGCCGCCCCGGCCAAGCTCGAGATGCGCCCAGTCCTCCCCCATCACCGCGTCGACCGCAGAGACCCAGGCCGGCGCCTGAGCGCCGCGCCGCAAGAGCTCGGGAACCGACGGCACGCTCATTGTGGCCCCCCCGCCCCCTCCGGTCCGGCGGCCGCCGTCAGCCGAGCCAGGCCGTCCTCGCGCCGCGCGCCAAGCTCGAGGATCCGCTGCAACGCGCCTCGGGTCTCGATCAGGATCCGGCCGAGTTCGGCCCGCTGCGCCATGAACGCCCGGTAGTCCGGGTCGTGTGTCCGGTTGGCAGAATGCGCGATCTGGTTGATGTTCGTCGCCACGCCGGCGAGCTGCCGGTTGATCGCCCGCAGCGCCTCGACCGTCTCGCCGTCGACCTCCAGGAAGCCGCCGATCCGCCGGGCGGCGATCCTCAAGGCGCGGTTCCGGTTGAGGCCGAGGCCCTCGATCTGGGCGTCGAGCTCGGCGAGTTCGGCCTCGGTCAACCGCACCGAGATCGTCCGATCGGCGCGCGGCTCCTTCTTTGCCGCATCCGGATCCTGCCATTTGCCGCGGATCATCCGGCGATCCTGCCAGCCGGAGGCGTCGCCACCGGCTGCGGCGCTCTTGCTCGATCGGCCAGTGGCCTTGGGTTGGGTCATCGGCAAATGTTCTACATTTATATATATCCTGCCACGTACTTAACCCAACCCTCTCACTCTTTTCAACCCCTTCTCCACTCCAGATCTCGCCACTTGCACCAAAGGTCCCGAGGGATCGCCTCGGGATTGACCGGCGCGCCTTAGCCGTTGGGAGCGCCCTCCAGGGCCGGGTTCGGGTCAGCCGGCCTCCACCCACTAGACGTCCAAACAGGCGGCTCAGCGGGCCGCTGTGGCGCTCTCTGCACCTTTCGCCCCGGCCCGCCCGCGACCCCAACCGGGCAAGCACGGCAAGGATCTGCCGCAGTGACGTACAGCGGTATCCGCGCTCATACGCTTCGTCGTTTTTCGATTTTTGCGATTGTGTCGTTCTGAGGTTTTGACGTTTTGGCGTAAAGGCGCTTTCCCGGTTTGCGGATATCAGGCATTCAGACGTTCTGCCGTTCTTCAGTGTTTCCCGCTTATGTCGCCTTTACGCAACGGCGTGTAGACGCTTCAACGCTGTGCCGCATCCGCGCATTGACGCGGAGAGGCTATCGTAGTTAAGGCGTATCAGTGGCTATGCCGTTTGGGCGTTTTGCCGCTTCACCGTGATGCCGCATTGCGGTTCGAAAAGTGGTGGAAGGGACCGAATGAAGCTGATCAGTTTCGTGTCGTTGAAAGGAGGGGCCGGCAAGACGACGGCGCTGAGCGCCCTCTGCTCGGCCCTCCTGGCTCGCGGCCGCAAGGTTGCCCTTCTCGAGGGCGACGAGAACGCCCCGATCTCGCAGTGGCGCAGCTACGCCAAAGCCGCCGGGAGATGGGACGACACCTGTCAGATCTACTTCGCGGCCGATCTCGACAGCTTTGAGAAGGCGGTCGTGGAAGCCGAAAAACAGGGGGTCGAGTTCATGCTCGCTGACACCCACGGTGGCGGGTCCGAAATCAACAGCATCGTCGTCGCGAACTCGGCGCTGGTCATCGTCCCCACGGCGATCACGACATACGACATCGACGAGGCGGTCAACACGATGGAGTTCGTCCACGACCAGATCGAGGAGGAGGGGACCAACACGCTCATAGCGTTGCTGGTCACAAAGCTCCCCCACACGCCGAACAAGTCCCGACAGATCGAGATCGATCGGCTGGAAGTGTTTCCCATGCTAGCCACCAAGCTGCGGGATCGCGATGCCTACGCCAGTATGAAGAGGGACGGCATGCTCCACCTGACCGTCCGCGCAAAGGAGGCGGATCCGGCGAGCCGCATTTCGGCAAAGCACTTCAAGATTGCCATGGCCGAAGCCGACGAGCTGGCTACAGACGTACTTGTGGCTCTGGAGGAATAGCAATGGCGGGAATCGTCAAACCGAGAAAGAGCTACGACGAGCAGCGGCGCGAGTTCAATGTGAAGCGCGGGCTGCCTTATCCCCCAGAGACCGGGGCGCCCGAGGAGCCTGCTGCAGTGCCTCCACCGGCTGCTCCGGAAACCCAAGCCGAAAAGAAGACGCGGCCTCAGCCCGCCGCACGGAAACCTCGCCCTCCGAGGTTGACGCCGACGGCGCCAGCGGCGGACGGAAAGGAAGCTGTTCTGGTGAAGCTGCGCGTTCCGGCTCCAAAGCCGGGCGCCTTTCCGCTGTTCGACCAGGCCGCGGCATCCATGGGAGAGAAGCGCGCATTGCAGCGGCTGCTCTCTCGTTCGCTTTCCGACTTGGCCGATGCGGTCGAGCGGGGCGAGAGGATCAGTCCTGCGACCTATCCCACCGGAAAGGTCAGCCTCAATACCACCAAGATGCTGAGCCCTAGGCTCTATGCTGCCGCCAAGACGGCTCTCGACCCTTTGGATCTGGAAACTCCCGGCGGATTGGGACGCGCTATCAGCATGGCCGCGCTGGTCCGATACCTCGAGGGAGGCATACGGGTATCGGCCAGACATGCACCGACCTTGCCCGCCGCGAACGAAGAAGACTGAGGGGCTCTTCCCGGCCTTGGGTCAGCGCCGGAGGCGCTGCGCTGGTTGGGCAATCTCTGGATTGCCCAACCAGCCAAATTTCTTGGTAGGGCAGGGGGCCGCTATGCGGCCGCCTCCTTCTCGTTGTCACCGGCCAGCGCCAGCAGCAGGTCCGCCGCCTTCTGCCCCTCGGCCGCGGCACGGAAGATCGCCCGCTTGTCTTCCTTCAGCGCCTTGAGCCAGCTTTCGACATAGGCAGCGCTCTGCTCGAAGTCCGGGGTGAGGCCGAGCCGGATCCGCCGATCGTGGATCTCGAGGGTGTCGCCGTCGATCACACTGGCGACCCCGATGATCTCGGTGTCGCGGCGCAACGCCTCGGTCGCGCTCGCCGGCACGCCGATCGTCAGCAAGGCGCCGAGCGTCACCACCGCCTGCGCCGCGAACCCGATGATGCGCACTGCCGCTCCCTCGCCCTTCTGCTTTCCGACGATCCTCGCCGGCGATCCCTAACAAGCGGTGCGTGCGACCTGAGCAGACCCCGGGCGGCGGCGAGCGGGCCGAAGGCCCGTCGAGCCGCCGCCCGCCGGCAAAGCGCCTCGATCGCCATCGGCGATCTCCGCAGCCCGCGCGCCAGGTCTCCCAGCGGCATCGCGGGTGGCGATGTCGAGGCCGGGGGGCCGTCTGCCCCCCGGCACCCCCCGAGGATATTTAGACGACGAAAATGGGGCAGGGGAGGGATCCCGCCCCGAGGGCGAGCTTAGCCGGGATCGGCGGGGCGGCGCAGGGTCAGGATGCAGGTGTTGACGTTGGTGCCGCTCTCGCTGAACGCGCCGACCGGCAGGTCTTCCCAGGAGCCGCTCAGGAGGCCGTGGTCGTAGCGCGCCGTCGCCGGCAGGATCGCGGTCAGGACGCCGTTCGGGTGCAGATAGCGGAGCGCGTGCTCGACGTGGCGGACGTAGTGGGTGCCGTAGAAAGGCGGGTTCATCAGGACGCGGTCATAATCCCCGGTTGGCACCGTCTCCAGGAAGTTGGCGCGCTGGACGGCATGGCCCTTCTCCCGGCACTGTGCGGCCCGGGCGCCGTCGACCTCGATGCCGAACGGCTTGGCGCCGGCATCGCGCAGGGCGTCGAGCAGCCGGCCGCAGCCGCACGAGGGTTCGAGGACGCGCTCGCCTGCGATACGGCCGAGGCCGTCGACGATCCGCCGCGCCAGCGGGGCAGGGGTCGGGTAGTATTGCAGGTCCCGCGCTACCGCCGTTCCGGCCCGCGGTCGCCCGGGCGCCTCCTCCTCGATGTCGGGCAGGACGTCGCCATACCACTCGGCCAGCGCCCGGTTGATGTCGCGGAGCGTCGGCTCCTCGAAGAACAGATGACCGTTGCCGTTGGCGAAGCGCCGCAGGCGCACGCCCCGCGCCTCGGTGCGGAACGGCTCGCCGTAGCCGGGCCGGATCTCCTTGCCGGCGAGACAGGCCTCGCCATCGTCGAGGAGGGCGCGGAGCTCCGGCCAGGTCACGAGCGGCAGGCGCTGATACGCAGCGAGGGCGTTCAGCACGTCGCGGAGCCGGTCGGTCCCCCAAGTCCCATAGTCGCCGACGGATTGCAGGATCACCCGCTTCGGCAGGCCGGAGACGCCGACCTTCACCCTGGAGTGCGAGCGATAGGCGGGGTCGAGCCCGCAGAACACTTCGGCGAGGCCGCGGAGGATGTGGTGGCGCGGGTTCAGGAGATAGTCGCCGAACTGCTCGCGGATCTCCGTCAGCGTGAAGGCCGGCGGCTTCTCCAGCAGCTGCTCGAAGCGCCGCTTGTCTGTGGCCGGCGCGATCTCCGCGACGGCGAGGCCCTCGTAGACGTGGCGCCACGCGGATTTCAGGAGCGCGGCTTCCATCGCCCACGGCGCCGGGCCGGAGCTGTCGCGGAGCAGGGGCCCGCCGTAGGCGGTCCCGATGCTGGCGGCCGCGGAGAGCTCCGCGACCGATCGGCCGTAGGCGGCGAGCGCCTCGGGGATGCCAGCGCGCTTGGCGTCGTACTCCTCGACGATGTCGGAGAGGCGGCGGCGCAGGGCAGGGGCGTGCATGTTCATAGCTGCGCCCTCCCTCAATGACACGGCCGCTTGCCGAAATGCTCCCACTGGTCGCAGGAGCCGAGGTCGTCGATGATCTCGGCCTCCCGACCGAAGCGGGCCTTGTAGGCGGCGAGGAAGGTCTGGGCGTCCTCGTCCTCCTCGAGCCCGAGGTGGTCGCCGCGCCGGTAGCTGTAGGGGGTGATGTCGGCCTCGGTGAGCCCGACCGCCGCGAGCTCGTCCGGCGTGACGATCAGCCAACCATGGTAGGAGCTGGCGAGGAAGGTGAAATGCGTCCGCATGGGATCCGGTCTCCTTCGTGGTGGAGCGGTCGGGGTCTCTGCCCTCGATCCGCCGTTCGGGCGGAGCCGTCCCGGTCTGCCGACCCTGAAATGCGCGCCCCGCATTTCCGGGGAAGGCAGAGCGGGGAGGGCGACTGCCCGACCCGCGGCCGGGCGGGCGCGGGTCAACCGGGCGGAGACGCCCTGGCGCGGCCCGCAGCCGGAGGCGAGGACACGGGGGCGTCGGAGCTGGCGACGTCAGTCGCCGCTTGCCGGTTGACGCGCGGTCGCCCGGATGCTGGGCGGACGTCATGGATGGCAAAGTCGTCAGGGCGGGGGTGAGCGGGCCCCGGCCCGTCGATCCCCCGGCCTGTCCGCAGATCATCACGATCGCCGGCGGCGATCTCCGCTGCCCGGGAACGGAAGCCGCCGGCGCGCGGCCTGAGGAATCGAGAAATCAGGAAACGAGGCTCCCGCGTCAGCGGAAGCCCGCGGCGTCACAGCCGGTACTCGCGGACCAGCTCCTGCTCGCAGTGGTGGAATTCCAGCATCTGCCGGAAGAAGACATGGCGCTCGGCACGGAGCGCGCGCCCGCACCGCGCGGTCGCCGAGAGCAGGCGCCGGGCCGCCCGGATTACCTCACGGTCGGTCGACCACACCGGCACGCCGAGGCGGCAGTAGGTGCCGAACATCGCTCAGCCCTCCACCTGGCCGGCGATGCGCCATTCCCGCGCGCAGCGCACCGCCGTCCGGATCGCCCGGCGGAAGGTGGCCCGGGCCCAGGGCTCGCGGCGATGCTTCTGGTGCCAGTAGGGCAGGTTGCTCATCTCGTCGGCGTGCTTCTGCCGCCAACCCATCTGACGGATCAGGCTTTTCCGCAGGTGGCTCGTCCAGCCCCGGCCGTCGTTGCGGGCGCGGGTGAGGCTCCACTCCTCGCCGTTGTGGACGAAGCGGCGGGTGAAGCAGGGAAAGCCGCCGTGGCCCTCCCGGAACGCCCGGGCGTCATGCCGGATCGAATGATGAAAAGCTTTCCATTCCGCGCGTTGCATCGCGATCTCCATCTATCGGATTGGGAAGGACGGGAGGCGCTCGCCCCCCGCCCGCGGGTCCGGTCAGTCGACCGGGTGGCCCGCCTCGATCGCGTCGGCGCAGGCGTTGCAGTGCCCGTGGTCCGGCATGCCGCGGAAGGGAGCGCCACAGCGCGCGCAGATGCGCTCGACTCCGTGCGCCTGCAGAAACCGGACGTAGCCGATCTCCCCGTCCTCGTAGTCCTCGAAGAGCTCGATCTCGTCGTCCTCGAAGTCGTCGTCATCGTTGGCCATCGGCCGGTCTCCTTCGTGGTGGCGCGGCCGGGGTCTCTTGCCCTTCGGTCCGCTTTGGGCGGAGCCGTCCCGGTCTGCCGACCGGAAATGCACCCCGCATTTCCCGGGTGGGCAGAGCGGGGAGGGCGACTGCCCGACCCGCGGCCGGGCGGGCGCGGGTCAACCGGGCGGAGACGCCCCGTGGCGCGGCCCGCAGCCGGAGGCGAGGACACGGGTGGGGCGGCGGAGCCGGCGGCCCTGGCCGCCGCTTGCCGGTTGACGCGCGCTCGCCCGGATGCTGGGCGGACGTGAGGGATGGCGAAGTCGTCAGGGCGGGGGTGAGCGGGCTTCGGCCCGTCGATCCCCCGGCCTGGCCGAAGATCACCGTGATCGCCGACGGCGATCCCTCACGCGACAGCGCGCTTGCGCGACGGGTCGATCAGGAACATTTAGGGAACATGCCCGCGCCCCCGAGGACTCATGACTCGCCGAAGCACGCCCCAGAGACGGATCGACGACGAGGCATTTCCGGTGCGGGTCAAGCTATTGGTGCCCGAGGGTGGTTTCGAGCGGCAGTTCGACGACCTCTACCGCTGGCTCGATCAGGAGGTCGGGCGCGGGGAGTATGCCTTCCATGCCGCGAGCGCGCTCGGGATCTCGCGGGACGCGGTCGCGGTCTACTTCCGGGCGCCGGAGACCGCGCACCGGTTCGTCGCGTGCTTCCCGGACCTGCTGCTGGCGGACGGCACCGACTCCGTGGTCTACACCTCCCCCTATCTGCCCTTCGGCCGGCCCCAGGACGAGAAGTCGCCCATGTGCAATCTTTATTCGATGACCCGCTCGCAGGAGGCGATGCGCCGGCTCTTCGCCGGCCTCGAGGACCGTGCCGGCAACATGCCGCCGCTGCCGGGCATCTACCCGGACTATCCGGCGCCAATCATCCGCAACGCCGGTGAGGGCAGGGAGCTCGTCATGGCGCGCTGGGGAATGCCGACCCCGCCGCAGTACCTCGCGGGGAAGAAGGTCGACCGCGGGGTGACGAACATCCGGCAGACGAGCTCGTCGCACTGGCGGCCCTGGCTCGGGCCCGAGCACCGCTGCCTCGTGCCCTTCACCAGCTTCGCCGAGAACGAGACACTGGCGGACGGCTCGCGGCCGCCGGTGTGGTTCGCCTTCGACGAGGGCCGCCCGCTCGCTTTCTTCGCTGGCCTCTGGGCGACCTGGACCAGCACGCGGAAGGTGAAGGAGGGCCCGGTGACGGCGGATCTCTTCGGCTTCCTGACCACGACGCCGAACGCCGAGGTCCGCACCGTCCATCCAAAGGCGATGCCGGCGATCCTGACCGAGCCGGCCGAATGGGAAACCTGGCTCTCGGCGCCGTGGAGCGAGGCGAAGGCGCTGCAGCGGCCGCTGCCGGACGGCGCCCTGCGGATCGTGCTGCGCGGGGAGAAGGAGGACACCGTCGCGCCGGCGACCCTGTGAGGAGGCCTACTCCTCCGGCGGCGTGCCCGCGCTGAAGAACGTGTCGATGTCGCGGTGGCCCTCCAGGACGTTGACGACCTCAAGCACGTCGTCGCGGTAGCGAAAGAAGATCACGTAGTTTCCGAAGGCGAAGCTGCGGAGGTCGGACCGCAGCTCGGGGCGGGTGCGGCCGAGCGTGCCGGGCAGCGAGGCCAGCCTGGCGCACTGGCCCTGAAGCCGTTCGGTGAAGGCCAAGCCGATCGCCGCGCTGCCGCTCTCGCGGGCGACGTACTCGAGGATCGACAGGAGATCGCGCTCCGCGGCCGCGAGGTAGACGAGGCGGCGCACTACAACCCTTCGCTCGCGAGCGCCTGCGCCTTCGCCGACAGGGCGGCGCTCACCTCCTCCTGGCTCCGCGCCCCGCCCTCGGCAATCGAGGCCTCGATCGTCTGGCGCAGGGCCGCCAGCTTCGCCTCGCGCTCCTCGACCAGGCGGAGGCCCTCGCGCACCACCTCGCTCGCCGAGCCATAGCGGCCGTCCTGCACGACTCCCTCGACGAACTCTTCCCAGCGTTTCCCGATCGACACGTTCATCGCCAGCCTCCTATGCGAAGCCGCCTATAACACATATGGGGCATAAACTGCTATCCCCCGCTCGCGACCGGATCGGAGAAAACCAAAGAAATCCATCATACAAGGCTGGAATCCCGCGGATTCCTGCTCTAGGATTCCTGTGCGGTACAGCCGGGGACGGCGATGACCGCCGACGGAAATGAGGCAGCCTGTTCCTCCCGCGAGGAGGGCAGGCTGTCTTCATTTCGGGGTCCCGCTCATGCTACCGCGGCCATTCCTCGTCGGGCCAGTCGCGGGCGGTGTGGATCACCTGGAGGATCGAGACGATCTCGCGGTCTCCGCGCCGCGTCAGCGCGTAGGCGACGATGTAGCGTAACCCCGTTACCGACTTCTCGTAGGTTCCTGCGACCCGGCCTGGCCGGCCAGTTGCCATTTCGCCGAGCGCGTCGCCGGTGGCGCGCAAGCGATCGGCGACGCGCTGCGCCGCAGCCGGGTTGTCGGCAGCGATGTAGGCAATCTGGGACTTCAGATCGTCGAGGGCGTCCCGGGACCACTCCACCGCTCGCGTCACGGCGCCTCGCTCCCGGCAGGGAAGAACTCTCCCGCCACGCGGACGCCCGCCGGCAACCGTGTCGCCGCGAGGGCGGCGCCAGCCTCTGCTGGCAGCTCGACATCGGCCCGGTCGCCGCCGATCACGGGGACGGGGAAGCCCGGCCCGCCGTCGGCGCCGGCGCGGAGCCCCCACCAGACGTCTGTTGGATCGAGCACGACGACCTGACGGCCGGCCTCGAGCAGACCTTCAACGGCGCCGCGGGCGGCGTAGCTCTTGCCGCTGCCGGTGCGCCCGACGATCGCGACATGCTGCTCGAGGGTGCCTATCGGGATCGGCGCGCCGGGATCGGCCGCCTTTGCTTCGGGGGCGTTCCCCGGGCGTACCGGAGCCTTCCGCGGCCGTTTGGTGAGCGTCACGCCTTGCCGCTCTTCGCAGTGTCGATCACGGCTTGGATCTCGGCCATCGCGGCGTCGTGGGGGATGACGCGGCCCGCTTCGACGTCGGCAAGGCCGCGCTGCACGCCATCGATGATCGCGAGCTCGCGCTCGACGTAGGCCGCGACCGCCTCGGCCGCGAGGAAGGACTTGCTGCGTCGGGTGTCGGCGGCGAGCCTCTCCAGCTTGCGCTTCGTCTCGGAAGCGATCCGGATTGTCATGGTGGCGGACGTCGGCATGGTGGCCTCTGTGCTGGGATGTACACATGCTAGCACAACGGTTTCATCGAAGCGAGCCTTGGGGCTCACCCCGGTTGTCGTCGATACGTCGCACAGTCGCGATGCAACGGCGCTATTATTAGAAGAATCAACATCTTGATAAAGAACATTGGCGTGCCAGAAAAGCACTTGCCAGCCCAACCATCCCAACCCGAAATACCCCGCTCCCAGTTGCCACGGTGCACCGTGCCTGCTCTACCGGGACAAATATCTCGGGAGCAGTGCCTTGAACCAACAAGCCTTGTCCGCCTTCCTCTGGAGTGTCGCCGATCTGTTGCGGGGTGACTACAAGCAGTCGGACTATGGCAAGGTGATCCTCCCGCTCACGGTGCTGCGTCGGATCGATTGCGTGCTGGCACCGACAAAAGAGGCGGTGCTCGAGGAGCTGGCGCTGCGGAACGCCCAAGGCATGCCGGCCGATCCGTTCCTGCGGAAGAGGTCCGGGCAGTCGTTCTACAACGCCTCGAGTCTCGATCTGAAAACGCTCATGGGCGATCAGGACAACATCGCTGCGAACCTGCGCGCCTATGTCCTCGGCTTGGCCGATGCGAGGACAACAGGCGGTGCGAAGCGTGGCGAAACGCCGCCAGCGTTCAGAGCGCCTCGCCTTACTGGAGCCGGCCTCGTGGGTCGACCCGCCAACCGTCCCCGGTACGCTCGATGCTGGCGTCAGCGCCATGCCGATCAACGAAATGACGATCCCCTCGGCCTTGCGGCGAGCATGGAAGTCGGCGGCCTTATGGCCGGAGGGGCGGCGGCACATGACGCCGGCCCTCCGGGCGCAGCTCGGGCAGGCGACGGCGAGAACGGGATGCGACCAGGCGGTGAAGTCGATCATCGGCGGCGCGCTCCTCGGAGCCATGGGGCAGGGGGAGCGGCCGGCGAGATTTGTCCCGCCGGCCGCCATGCTCAGAACATCTCGGGCGGCAGCCATGCCGCCACACGGGCGCGCTGCTCCGCCGGCATCTCGGTCTCAGGCTGGAACAGGGTTTCGAGACGGGCGCACTTCTCGCCCTTCTTCGCCTTGGCGAAGGTCCGGGCCTCGGTGCCGTCGGCCTCGATGCCGCGCAGCTCGCACCACAGCGCGTCGAGATAGCCGCCCGGCGCCCGCTTGAAGAAGTTCTCGGTGGTTGGGGTCCAGACCGCCCGCGGCTCGACCTTCGCGAGCTTGTCGAAGACCGGCGCGAGCATGTCGTTGCCGTAGTCGGACGGGTCGAGCAGGCGGGCCAGCCCCAGCGTCAGGACCTCTCGGACATGCTCGGCCCCGCGCTTGCGGAAGGCCCGGAACGCCTTGGCGAGATCGGTGGCGTTGCTCCGCCCGGCCTCGGTGTCGAGCAGGCGCGGGTCGGGCGCATAGCCGGTCTCCGTGGTCGGGGTCACGTTGACCGCATAGCGGTGCAGGGAGAAGGCCCGTCCGACGTTCGACTGCAGGTGGAAGGCGAGCAGGTCGAGCAACAGGTCAGGCTGCTGCAGCGCGGCATGCTGACGGGCACCGCGGCGGACCGCCCGCAGATCTTGCTTCAACGCCTCGGAGAGCCGCGGAGCGCCGTCCCGGGCCGCCTCCGTGGCTTCGTCGGCCTCGGCCACCAGAGCACGCTCGATGATCCCGGCCTCGGCCGCTGCGGACTGGTCGGCCGGCAGCACCACGGCGTGGGTGGCGCGAAGCTCGCCGCCGTAGTCGAGGTAGAGGACAACGCCGGCATGTTGCTTCTGCTCGGGGGTATGGTCCCCGTCGAGGATGGCGGTCAGCCGGTCCAGCTCTTCAGCCTCCGCCGGGTCGAGATCGCCGCCCTCGGCGCGGAGGACGAGTTCGTCGTGCCGCGCGGTCTCCTCCTCGGTCAGCGCCCCCTCGGCGGGGTAGAGGGTGATGGCGTCGAGCTGGTCGGAGATCCTCCATGCCGAACTGTCGGTGCTGGTCTGCACCCACTTCCAGCCGTCGCGCGCGCGGGTTTCCTCGGCAAGCTCGGTGAACCGCGCCGCGAAGCAGGCGTCGAGGATGTCGACGTCGTCGAGATAGACCTCGCCGCCGAAGAGATCGGTGGAGATCCTTCCACCTGCTTCCCGGTAAGCCGGGACACCAACGAAGCGGGCGCGGCGGTCGGTGTCGCGCACCGCCCCGGCCTTCAACAGCCGCTTGATGCTCTCTTCGGAATAGCGTCCGGGATGCCCGCCGATCTGCGCGAGGGCCTCCTCGATCCGCACCGGGTCGTCGCAGAGGACGAAGACTGCCGCCTCGGTCAGGCCGATCCTGTCGGCGCGGAGCGCGGCCAGAACCGGCTCGGGAAGCCCGGCCAGTCGCAGCCGCCGCTTCACATGGGCCTTGGTGACGCCGAAGGCGATGGCGATCGCCGCCTCGCCGACGCCCTTCTCGCGGAGCATGGCATATTCGTGGATTTCGTCGGCCGGGTGCAGCGCCGACCGCAGGCTGTTCTCGGCAGCCGCCCACACCGCCGCGGTGGCCTCGTCGTCGGCGAGCTTGACGGGCACCGTCGCGAAACGCGTGTCGTCCTGCAGCTGCGCGAGAGCTCGAAGCCGCCGGCCGCCGGCGATGACGCCGACCTTGCCGCCATCGCCCCGGAGGCCTGCGAGGTTCTGGATCAGGCCGAGCTCGCGGATGTTCGCTGCGAGCGCGTCGATCTCGGCCTGCGACGGGTCGAGCCTCGGATTCAGGGGGTGGATGTAGAGGTCCGCAAACGACACCTGTTCGACAACCATCATGGCCGGTCTCCTTCGTGGTGGAGCGGCCGGGGTCTTCTGCCCTTCGGTCCGCTGTTGGGCGGAGCCGTCCCGGTCTGCCGACCGGAAATGCACCCCGCATTTCCGGGGAAGGCAGAGCGGGGAGGGCGACTGCCCGACCCGCGGCCGGGCGGGCGCGGGTCAACCGGGCGGAGACGCCTTGGCGCGGCCCGCAGCCGAAGGCGAGGACACGGGGCGGCGGAGCCGGCGGCCTTGGCCGCCGCTTGCCGGTTGACGCGCGGTCGTTCGGATGCTGGGCGGACATCATTCATGGCAAAGTCGTCAGGTCGGGGTGAGCGGGCGTTAGCCAGTCGATCCCCGATCCTGTCCAGCTCTACTGTTATCCACAGAATCGCAGAGTTGGCCCTTAGTTAATTTAGTTAATGTCTTGTTAGAGTAGTTACGCAGGGATTTCCACATCGCCTAAGGCACTGGAAACACTTCATGATCTCGCTCAATGCCCCTTGCGTTGGTTCCCAGAGGGGCGAATCCTGGTTCCCAGAGGGGCGATTCTTAAGTTCCCGGACGGGCGATTCTTGGTTCCTAGAGGGGTGAAGATATTGAACGCGTGACCAGGACGTGCGCGGTTCCTAGAGGGGCGAACCGTGTGGTCGCTGTGGAGGGATTGCAGGGGTTCCTAGAAGGGCAAATCTGGGTTCCCAAAGGGGCGAATCCGAGCTAGAGAGGTGCATGGGAACTCTGCTGCCTAATCGTCATCCGAACCGAGATTTTTTTATCCTCGACGTGGCGGATGCCGCTCCGAAGGATGACTTGGCGTCGATGGAGCATCCCGTCTTCTCTCTTTCTGTTAAGCCGGACATGCGGGAGCTTGAGTACGAGCACAACGGTCGCCGTCTGAGAGTTGTTCCGAGTGGCAAAGGCTTGGCCACTATCATGGATAAAGACATCCTACTGTATTGTATAAGTAAGATGGTGCATCAGAAGAATTCTGGCGAAGAGATTACGCCTTGGGTTGCAATGAGCGCCCATGAAGTTATGGTAGCAACTAATTGGAGAACGAACGATGCGAGCTATCATCGATTTGAAGATGCGCTGATTAGGCTAAAGGGAACGGTACTTCTGACTGATATATCGACAGATGGGCATACGCAAACTCGCGGCTTTGGTCTTATCGATGAGTTCGAAATTAACAGGAGGAACGCAAAGGGTGAGTTATCGCCGTTTGGGCGGCTTACGCAGATACGCGTCAAAGTCTCGGATTGGACTTATCGTGCAGTCCAAGGAATGGAAGTCCTTACAATTAGTCCATTGTATTTTCGTTTGCGACGACCTCTGGAGCGTCGAATTTACGAGTTGGCTAGAAAGCATGTTGGAGACCAATCGCATCCGTTCATTATAAATATGTCAGTTCTTCAGAAGAAAGTAGGGAGTAATTCGCCTGAGAAGAAGTTCAGGTTCTTTCTTAAGCAGATTGCTTTAGACGGCCACATTCCGGATTATGATCTAAGTATTGATGAGCCTAAGGTGATATTTACCAAGCGGGCAAATGTCCGTGCGCGTCGTTTACCTTTTAAACAACACCAAGGTGATCTATTCGACACAGAGCTTCGAATTTCTCCAGACGCTTTCGACAAAGCGCGTAAACTGGCGCCGGGTTATGATGCGCATGCTCTGTATCATGAATGGTTGGCCTTTGCGGAGAAGCAGGACGAAAAGCCACGCAACGCCACTGCGGCTTTCCTTGGATTCTGTAAGCGCCGCCACTCTTCGGCGCCCTTGGGATAGGAGGCCGTTCGGTTTGTACTGCGGCTCCCTTCCTCTTGACATCTGTTGTCAAATATGACAACAGTATATGCCGATGCGTGATACCCGACCCGTAAGTTGGATCAAGGCCGCCCGGAAAGATTTCGACGACTTCCCTCAGGGGGCGCAGCTCCAAATGGCTAGGGCGCTGACGATTCTGGCCGAAGGGCAGATGCCGGATATCGCCAAACCCCTGACGGGCTTCGGCTCTGGGGTGATGGAGCTGGCGCTGAAGCACCGGGGCGATGCCTACCGGGTCGTGTACGCGCTGCAAATCGACGAAGATATCTGGGTCCTGCACGCCTTCCAGAAGAAGTCGAAGGCGGGGATCAAGACGCCGAAGGCCGAAATCGACCTGATCCACGAGCGGCTGAAGCGGCTGAAAGAGAGGTTGCGATGAGCGAGGAGGATTTCGAGGTGATCCGGGGCAGCGGCAATGTGTTCCGCGACATCGGTAATGCCAACGCCGATCGAGAGCAGCTCCGCGCCCTGCTGGCCGCGCGCATTGTCGGTGTTCTCGATGATCGCAAGCTGACGGTGCGTGGGGCTCACGAAGAGACTGGCATCGCCGCCGCCGATTTTTCTCGCATCCGCCAGGCGAAGCTCGACCGTTTCACCATCGACCGTCTGATGGCCATTCTGTCGGGTCTTGGGCAGGAGGTCGAAGTGACGGTCAATGTGCATCCGCGCAAAGCAGGACGTACTCCAATGGAACTGCGGCCATGACGCACGGCGAGTGAGAAGTGCTCGGCCACGCTC
This sequence comes from uncultured Amaricoccus sp., assembly GCF_937858865.1. Classification (GTDB taxonomy): domain Bacteria; phylum Pseudomonadota; class Alphaproteobacteria; order Rhodobacterales; family Rhodobacteraceae; genus Amaricoccus. The sequence goes on from NZ_CALLYO010000413.1 coordinate 21,331, forward strand.
AGGCTACGACACCGCGGGATACCGGAGGAATGTTGCAAGCGGCCCTTAGCCGCCATTCGAGCCGAGGCGGGATCCACGCCCGCAGCAACTGAAAAGCGGTCA